>JANTFY010000231.1 GCA_024763185.1 Gammaproteobacteria bacterium
CTCGGGGGCCGTACCAAATCGTTGCGCCCAGAATTTCCTGTAGTTGAACAGATTTTTGGTCGTGGAATAGGGCATCAGTTAGAATGTCAGTTGTGTTTAATGAATGTGTTTAAAATGGCCAGTATAGATATTATTTCAATCATCGAATCACCCATGCATCGCAATTATAGCGATACTTATAATCATAAAGGCCTGTCAGAGATAAAGGTTAATAGTATACGCAAAGCTATCAACCTGGTTAAAAAACAACCGGTCAAGTACATCGTGGCCGAGTTTTTTTATGCCTTCAGTACCAATTACAGCGGTGTACACAAATCCAACCTGGATGTGTTACTGGTGAGTTTACGTAAATATTCACCGGATACGCGGGTAATAGTACTGGTCGAAAAAGGAGAGTTTAAATATGTGAATGTGCTGGATGCGTTGGATTATCCCTTGCATGGCGTTCTGGTTCACCCGGTGCGTCCTGACAAACTGGAACAACTGCTGACTGATTAAACGGTAACCGGAATGTCTCCGGTTACCGGGTTAGTGTCTGACTCTTTACAGTTTCAGATTTTACTCTGCAGTGGATTGACTTTCTGCAGACGGTTTAACCGGTTTACTATCCGGCCTGGCCGATTTTTCCGCAACCTTTTTGTCGGCTTGAGGTTTTGAGCCTGCTGTTTGTGGGGTAACCGCTTTATCAGTACCACTCTCACTTTTTGGTTTACTGTCGGCAGTTGCTTTCTCTGCCTTGTCAGCCGGTTTTGTTACGCTGGCTGGTTTTCTTTCGCCATTTTTATCAGCAACTTTTGGTTTTTCCGGCTTTGCAGACGAAGGCTTATCCTTGTCAGTTTGTTCGGATTTGGTTTGAGTTGGTTTTTTCTCAGGTTTGGTCTGCGAAGTCGCCTGGGCAGCTGACTCCCTGGACTGTTGTTGTTCAACGGGCTTGTTTGGTTTCGAATCCTGAGGCTTTTCAGTGCGGGTTTGCCTGGGGCTGGCCGAGTCAGCTGATTTGCTTGGCGGTTGCTTGTTCTCATCAGTATCCACCGCCTGCGTATTTTTATCCGTAGCCTGTTTGTTCTGATCCTGAGTCTGGCGTTTTGGATTATTACGACGGTTATTGCGATTACGGGTACTGCGCGACTTTTGCGGTCTCTTACGATTGTCGCTGCTTTCCTTTTCCTGTGCAGACTTTTTATTATCCTGACCCTGGCCCTGTTTTTGAACTGTCGAGGGTTGATTACCCTTAGGGTTACGATTTCGATTCTGGTTAGTTCGATTACGGTTTCGACTGGAAGGCCGACGATTGCGCGCTGCTTTTTTAACGTGCGCAGAAGGCTTGCTTTCCTCTTCTTTTGCTTTCTCGGACGTACCGGTACCGAACAAAACATCCATCACTTTACTGATTAGCCCACTTTCCTTTTCCTTAGGTTTTTCCGGCGCTTTGGCCATCGGTTTAGGTGCTGGCGGTGCTACGAGTCGTATTGCCGGGGTCTGTACCGGTGTTGAAGAAGATGATTTGGATTCAGGGGTGTAACTAGGCGCCTCGTCGGTGGTCATTTCGTAGGAGCTTTTATAACTCGATTCATGCCGGTGCGTATCATCATCGCGCACACGTTCAATGTGAAAATGCGGGGTTTCCAGGTTTGGATCGGGAATGATGACACAATGTACTTTGTTACGATCCTCGATGCCGGCAATCTTGCTGCGTTTTTCATTCAGTAAATAGGTCGCACATTCAACCGGCAAGCGCGCCAGAATGCGTCCGGTATTGTCTTTCAGGGCATCTTCTTCAAGCAGTCTCAACACCGAAAGTGACAGCGATTCAATGTCTCTGATAGTGCCTTGCCCGGAGCAACGTGGACAGACGATTTGACTGGATTCCCCCAGCGAAGGCCGTAAACGCTGACGTGACATTTCCAGCAGACCAAAACGCGAGATGCGGCCTATCTGCACTCGCGCGCGATCATCGTAAACAGCACGTCGCAGGCGTAGTTCTACATCCCTTTGATTCTTGTTTTTTAGCATGTCGATAAAGTCGATAACTACCAGGCCACCCAGGTCGCGGATGCGTAACTGTCTTGCGATTTCATCAGCTGCTTCCAGGTTGGTGTTGAGCGCAGTTTCTTCAATATCACTGCCCTTGGTGGCTCTGGCCGAGTTGATATCGATAGAAATCAGGGCCTCTGTGTGGTCGATTACAATGGCTCCGCCGGAAGGCAGGTTAACCGTGCGATTAAAGGCGGATTCGATCTGGTTCTCAATCTGGTAACGATTGAACAGGGGTTTTTTGTCTTCGTACAGTTTCAGCTTGTTTACTGCATTTGGCATAACCATTGACATGAATTCATGGGCCCGGTCATAAGCGGCCTTTTTATCGATGATAATTTCGCCGACATCGGACTTGTAATGGTCACGTAAAGCACGAATGACGATATCGCTTTCCTGGTAGATCAGGAATGGGGCAGGGTGATCTTTGGCTGCTGTGTCAATAGCCGACCATAACTGTGTCAGGTAATCCAGATCCCATTGCATTTCTTCGGTGGAGCGGCCCACACCGGCGGTACGGGCGATGATGCCCATGCCTTTGGGCATGTCCAACTCAGACATTACCTGCCTGACCTGGTCACGGTCTTCACCTTCAATGCGGCGGGACACACCTCCGGCACGAGGGTTGTGCGGCATTGCCACCAGGAATCGACCTGCCAGGCTGATAAAACTGGTTAACGCGGCACCTTTGTTACCACGCTCCTCTTTTTCAACCTGAACAATCAGTTCCTGATTAACCTTGATGGCATCTTTGATGTTGTACTTGCCCTTGTCATCCTTGGCATTGTCGCTAAAGTACATGCGCGAGATTTCCTTGAAAGGTAAAAAGCCATGTCTCTCCGCGCCGTAGTTGACAAAGGCCGCTTCCAGGCTGGGTTCTATACGGGTGATGACACCCTTGTAGATGTTAGATTTTTTCTGCTCTCGAGAAGGGACCTCTATATCGAGATCGTAGAGTAACTGGCCATTGACCATGGCCACGCGCAGTTCTTCCGACTGGGTGGCATTGATAAGAATTCGTTTCATTGAAAATATTGCCTGGATAAGATCGTGACATACAGACTGGCCGGTTATGTTTGATAAAAACCGGTTGTAGTTTCTGAAACAGAACGGACTGGCGCGGTTTATTAACCGGGATTTTAATGCTAAGCAGTTGTTCCAATAACAGATTTATAATTACGAGACTGTACATTTCGATTAGGTTAAACTGTGGTCTTCGACGAGTTTGATGGAAGACCAATAAAACATTTAGAGGTGTTACTTCTAAACGGGGAAATTGTTGTATAGTTGACGGGTTTCACTTGTCGAACCATAATTTTTAAATATATCAATACTTTATATTCTTCGCAATCATTTGAGTAAAAAAACTTTCCCTGCATCGGCGGTACGCTTTATTACTATCGATGAAAATCAGACCGGTCAAAGGCTGGATAATTTCCTGCTAAAAACCCTTAAAAAATTACCGCGTAGTCGACTGTATCGTATTATTCGCAAGGGCGAGGTTCGGGTTAATAAAAAAAGGGTAAAACCCGAGTATAAATTGTGTGCCGGTGATTCTTTACGCATACCGCCTATACGCCTGGACAATGAAAACCCTGGGCAAGCGGAGATTTCTACAACGCTCAAGCAAAAACTTGAGCTGGCGATATTATTCGAGAATGAACATGTCATCATCCTGGATAAACCCTCCGGCCTGGCAGTGCATTCCGGCTCGGGATTGCGTTTCGGGGTAATTGATATCCTGCGTGCTTCCCGGCCACATCAAACACTCGAACTGGTGCATCGTCTGGATCGGGATACCAGTGGCTGCCTGATGCTATCCAAAAACCGTAAGGCATTGCTGGTCATGCAGCGATTGCTACAGGGTAATGAAATACGTAAAAGCTATCTGGCTATGGTGAAAGGTCACTGGAACAAATCCGTAGACAGCATTGAATTACCTTTGAAACGCCAGGTGATGCCCAACGGGGAAACCAAGGTTTTTGTCGATGAGCGGGGGCAGTCAGCCAAAACGATTATCGACCAGGTGACGCATTTTAATCACAACGGCATAAAATACAGCT
>JANTFY010000232.1 GCA_024763185.1 Gammaproteobacteria bacterium
CCGGTCCAGGCCAGCTCTGGGTCAAGATAATCACAGCGATTGATGAAAAATGTACCCGTGTCCAGTTGCTGTCCCAATTCGACCCCTTTATTGATATCCTGGGTAAAAATAGCGGCTGTGAGGCCGTATTCACTGTCGTTCATCAGTGTTACCGCTTCACTATCCGAAGCAACTTTTTGAATTCCCACAACAGGTCCAAAACTTTCTTCGGTCATGACACGCATGTCATGATTTACCCCGGTAAGTAACTGGGGGGCGAGGTAGGGTGTTCCTGGCTGATCCTGTTCAAACTCATCGGCTCCAATCCAGGCCTTGGCACCCATGGCAATGGCTTCAGAAACCTGTTGTCGCACAAAGTCCGCGGCACTGGCTCGCACCACCGGACCCAGGGTCGTTTGTGGATCATCCGGGCGCCCTAGCTTCAATGCCCGTACCCAGTCGACTGCCTGGCGTACGAATTCATCATAAACAGTTTCATGAACGTAGATGCGTTCGATCGCACAACAGGACTGTCCGGAGTTGAAATATGCCCCGTCCATACTGGTTTCAACGGCGTGTTTGATATCGGCATCTTCACGGATATAGGCCGGGTCCTTGCCGCCAAGTTCAAGACCGACGCTGATAAACCGGCCGACCACGGCCTTTTCCACCATTTCCCCTCCGGCCACGGAACCGGTAAAGGCTACGTGGTTAACGCGATTATCCTTGATCACGTTTTCGGTCGCTGCATGATCCAGGTGCAAATACTGCAATACGCCCTCAGGCAGACCGGCTGTCTGAAAAGCCTCGAATAAGCGTTCTGCGCACAAGGGGGTCTGCGCCGAATGTTTGAGCATGACACTGTTACCGGCGAGAATAGCCGCCGACAAGGCATTGATAGCAGTCAGGTACGGATAGTTCCACGGCGCAATCACAAACACCACGCCGACCGGTTCGCGTTGAATCCAACGCTCAAAGCCCGGTTTATCGCCCAGTTTGATCGTTTGCAGGCCCTGGTCGGCCAGTTCAATCATTTTTAAAGCGCGTTCTTCGGTGCCGTCAATTTCACCCGCAGCCGAGCGTATGGGTCTACCCATCTGCCAGCATATTTCTTCAGCGATAACCTGTTTTTGCTGGACCAGTGCCTCTATGGCTTTGCTACACAGTGCTTTGCGTTCGGCAAGGGGCGTGCGTTTCCAGGCGGATTGCGCCGTGACGGCCTGGTCAAGAGCGGCGTTAATTTGCTCATTCGTGGCAAAGTGTCTTTCGACGTAGACAGAATTATCAATCGGGCTAATAACAGAAAAGGTTTTGTTCATTGGATTTCTCTTTAAAGGTTCAGCTGCGTGTACTGGCTGGTGGCGACAATGCGCTATTTCAATTTGTGTTAACAGGCTCTATATGATCTCGAAATACCTTTGCATCTCCCAGTCACTGATGTGTTTTCTGAATTCTCTTTCCTCCCACTCGCGTGTCGCCGCATAATGCTCGACAAACTCATCACCGAATAACGATCTCGCGGCAGAGGAATTTCTAAATGCCTGGGCTGCATCCCACAAGGTGCTGGGTAATGACAGTTGTTGCGGGTGATCCAGGTCATAGGCATTGCCGCTGATGGCGTCACCGGGTTCCCATTCATTTTCTATGCCGATGAGGCCGGCACCCAGAGCGGCAGCCAGCGCCAGGTAGGGATTCCCGTCGGCAGAACCCAGGCGGTATTCCACGCGTTGAGATTTATCACTACCCGGTATCACCCTGAGCGCCGTGGTTCTGTTTTCGATACCCCAGGTGGCATCGGTAGGCGCCCAGAAACCGGGGATCATACGGCGGTAACTGTTGATGGTCGGGGCAATCAGGCATAACAACTGTGGCATCAGCTTTTGCTGTCCGGCCACGAAATGTCTTTGAATATCACTCATGCTGTGTGCTTTCGATGCATCATAAAAAGCCGAGCCGGAGCCGTTTTTATTGCGTAGAGACAGGTGGATGTGGCCACTCTGGCCCGGATAATCGGGAGACCATTTGGCCATGAAGGTGGCCATCATATCGCGGCGTTGGACAAGTATTTTTATATAGGTTTTAAAAAGGGCCGCCTTGTCGGCAGCATTTAAGGCGGTATCAACCGCCAGCGCGGTCTCGATAACCCCGGGCCCGGTTTCGGTATGAATACCCTCGATCGGGAAGTCCATGCGTTCAGCCAGATCCAGAATATCGTGATACAGTTCGGCATGGGTGGAATTACGTAACATGGAGTAACCGAACATGCCCGGTGTCATCGGGTTCAGGTTTTTAAAGTTTTTTTCACGCACGCTGTGCGCAGTTTCATTAAAAATAAAATACTCGTACTCCAGGGCGGCATAGGGTTCGAAGCCCATGTCATGCGCTTTAGAGATGACCCGTTGTAAGGTGTTACGTGGGCAGACGGCTTCGGACGGGCCGGAAAATTCAGCAATAAACAGCAGCATGTTGTTTTCAAAAGGAATATCACGACAGGTTTCGGGCAGAATCCTGACCGGGGCATCCGGGTATCCGCTATGCCAACCGGTATAGCTGACATTGTCATACAGTTCATCATTGACATCCCAGCCCAGCACCACGTCACAGAAAGCAAAACCATGATCCAGTGAGGAAAAGAATTTTTCCCGGCTCATGTATTTACCACGCATGATCCCATCGTTATCGAACAAGCCCACCTTGACGTGGGTTAATTCACGATACGAAACAATCTTTTTTGCATCTTCGATGGTTTTTACGTCTCTGGCTCTCATGGCGCTATCCCGTGCTGATTATTTTTGCATAAGACTATGCGTGAAAGCAGTAAAAATACAAGCCTTGTTTGTACATAAAGAGAAAAGATCCGACAGCGGTGTCGGCAACAAAGAGCAGGGTGCCTGGGAAAGAATTAATCCAGCGTGGTTAGATAAGCCGTCAAGGCTTCAATCTCATCAGGCTGTAAAGTTCGCGCAACACGGCTCATCGCGGTTTCAGCACGTTTAACCAGTGAAGAGCGGTAACTGTTAAGTGTTCTGCGAATATACTCCGAGGGCTGCGAGGCAATGTAAGGCGTGTCTGCTTTACCATGGGCATCTTTACCGTGACAGAAAAAACAACGGGTTTCGAACAGCCTTTTGCCGTCTGCTGCCAGTTCAGGTTTATAAGGGGTTTGCACTTTTACTTGCTGGCTGGCATAAAACAAGGCGATATTCACCTTGTCCTCGGGGGTTAGCAGTTTGGACAGTTCATTCATGGTTTTATTGTTTCTTTTGCCATTGGCAAAGAGTTCGAACTGACGGATCAGGTAAACCTCGTTTTGGGCGGCCAGGTTCGGAATGGTGTTTTTCTTGCTGTTGCCATCTTCACCGTGACAATATTTACATAACAGGGCGCGTTCATTACCCGCTTTTATCGCTTGTTGTGTGCTATGGCTGTCCGCCATTTTTGTTTTCAGGATTTTGAGCAAATCCGCATCATCAGCCTGTACGATGCATGGCAGAAAAAGTATCAGAAAAGACAGTAAAATTTTCATGATGCTAACCACCGTTCAAGGTTGAATTTTCATGGGTTTACACAGCAACCCGGTATTGAGGGAATAACAGGCTGATGACCCGCGACAGGTTCTCTCTAACCATCTTGTCAATAATGATGCAATGATCAAGGGTGACGCGTGTAATATCGGCTGCACTGGGGTCAATCAAGGGCAAGATCGATTCGTCAATCGTCTGGTTGTGTTTAAACTGGGATGTTAAAACTCCGGCAATATGCAAAATGGCTGTTTCCAGGCGGAAATTTTCGGACCTGGTCGGTTGCAGTTGGTATTTAATCGCTTCGGTCAGGCTGTCGGGTAACTGCCAGTTGGCAAGCAACGTTGATCCCACCTGTGAAAAATCAAAGTCCAGCAGTTTTTGTTCGGCCTGGTGCAGGGGCGTATCATTTTGTTGAGACACTTCCGTGACCTGTTGCATCAACTCGGGTATCGACTGGTACATCATTAAGTGACCAATATCACGCAACAAACCACTCACAAACAGACGTTCGCTGTTCAGTACGTTGCATAACACGGCCAGTTCACGTGCGGCAATCGCACTGTAAACACTCTGTTGCCAGAACTGG
>JANTFY010000233.1 GCA_024763185.1 Gammaproteobacteria bacterium
CCTTCGTTATTATTGTTCCATACCAGGTCATCGACCGGGTAGATTTCGGACATGCCGGGCACCAGAATGCGGCAACTGTAAACGCCAAGATGTTCATAATCGGCAATATAAATCTCTAATCCCTGTTGATGAATAATCCGACTCAGGGTTTCGAATTCGCTACCGGTGTCGGCATCAAAATCCCAGTCGTGAAATTCGTAGTCTGGCTGGTTGGAAAAAAACTGGTAGGAAATCAATCCGCTGGAATCGATAAAATGGGTTTCCAGGTTATGCTGATCGGCCACTTCCTCGAGGTCCAGGCTGGGTGGCTGAAAGCCATCAAGTTGATCAAGCCCGCGACCTTGCAGCAGTTCGGTAACAGTACGCTCAAGCGCAACCTCAAAAGCAGGGTGAGCACCAAAGGAAGCAAAAACAGAGGCATTATGCGGATTCATCAAGGTCACGGCAATGACCGGAAAACGGCCGCCCAACGAGGCATCATTAAGACGCAGGCTATAACCTTGTGCTTGCAGGGCCTCCAGGGATGCGCGGATTGAAGGGAAACGGTCCAGCACGGAAGCGGGAATTTCGGGCAGGCACAGGCCCTCGGCAATGATTTTATTTTTGACATAGCGTTCAAAAATTTCGGATAGGGCCTGAACGCGCGCTTCATTCTGCGTATTGCCGGCTGACATGCCATTACTGACGTACAGGTTGGCAATAATGTTGACCGGGAACAATACCTTCTCGTCATCGCCCGCACGGGTTAACGGCACGCAACATACCCCGCGTTCACCACACCCAGAATTCATTTCAAACAGGTTTTCAGCAGCCAGTTGCTGATCGGGGTCGTAAAAAGACCACAGCGTATCATTCAGCACTTTTTGTTTAAATTTAGTGTCATCGATCGCCAGCCATTGTTCATCCGGATAATGCACATAATCGGCCCCAGCAATATTTTGACCGAGATAAAAATCGGCAAAAAAATAATTGCAGCTCAGGCGCTCAAAATACTCACCCAGGGCACTGGCCAGGCAAGCTTTTTCAGAGGCACCCTTACCATTGGTAAACATCAGGCCACAATCTCTATCACGGATGTGAACCGAATAAACATTGGGGACCGGGTTTAACCAGGAAGCCTGCTCAATGTTGAACCCCATGCGCTGCAGTTTTGTCGTCATGCCGGCTATGGAATCTTCCAGTGCACAGTCTTTGCCCTTGATGAAGGTTTGATCGCTCATGAAACGGAAATTGCTGGAAAATGAACTATGCTAACAGAGAATTGAATGACATGAACCCATCAAATACGCACGGCCGCCCAAGCGCATGAATCAGAACGACAAATTCAGCTACATCGCCCAGAACATGGATGGACAAAGCATCGAGCAGGGCCTGGCTGATGGCAATGGACTTGCCCTGGCTATCAATGCAGAGCTGGGGCTGATGGCAATGGCTTACGCCGGGCATGAACAGGCGAATCCGAAACAGGCGTTGGAGATTCTGTTGGACGACATGCAATTGAATTTGCCGGCATCGGAGAACCGCGATGTCAATACGGATACCGTTCTGGCAACTCAATGCCTGGCGGAGTCCTATGAAAATATCAACGAATTCCTGCTGGATACTTTTGCCCGTGATGGCCACAGCGATCAGTTGAGACCGGTGGCACTGGCCGCCATTCAGTTTGTTAATGACAAACTCAGTTGCGCCGTGGTGGGCGATTTTTGCTGCTTGAAATTCAGTGATGAACGGATTAACACCCTGAACGATATCTACGAGGTTAATCTGAAAGGGGATAGCACCCTGGGTAGCAAGTCCGATTTTCGCGTGAACATGACTCAGCACGGCGTGAAAGCAGGTGATTTTATTATGTTGACGACGCTAAAGGTCATTCATGCCGTGGGTGAAGAACATATTCGGCTGACCCTGTCGCGCTTTCACGACAACCTGGACATGGCTTTGCGCCAGATCAATACCCGCGCCGCCAAACGCGGCCTAGAACAAAAACCGGCCATGATTATCGCCAGGGCTGAATCGCCTGTTGTGAAAAAACGAGGCTGGTTGAATAAATTCAGATAAGCACCGACCGGGTATCAATATTTCCGATTACCGTGCCGTTTCCGCGCGTCAATGGAGTGGAAAATGCAGTAATTCCTTCTATGCTTTAAAGACATTCTCCAGTTTTTCATGGGTCCGAATAGAAAACCCGTTTTTCTGATGCTGTCAGACCGTTTTCAGGTGAAAAACATGACCGGGGATGTTGATTATTAATATAAAACGGTACAGGCATGATAGCTAAAGATCAATCGGACAACATTATTGCCTTTGGCGGCAATACCATGGTGTATGAATCGGTCAAACGGTTCGCCCTCAAGGGCTTGAATGAGTTGATGCGTATATTGATGGAAAACGTCGATGACTCATTATTTGAGCTGGCGGAAAAAGTGGATAATGACCGCGAACGCAATCTGTATTTTGAAGCCATGCGAGAAATTCGCCTCAAGCGCAAAACGATCGAAGAAAGCTTCGACAGCGGCATGCAGGACAGTTTCGATAATCTGATTCTAAACAAACCCTTAAGCAAACAATTCCAGGAGGGTGATGAATTAAGCCTGGTCGATCAATCGCAAATCGAAGACGAGATTGCCATCGACAACATGATATCCAAGGCGCGTCCTCATTTTGAAGACGACCTGTTCGCAGTCGCCGAGCGCTTGAAAACAATTCTGCACCGCAAACAGATTAAACAGGACCAGAACCCACTCGACCCTAAGGCTATTTGTGACAGCTTTCACCAGGCTTCATCGAGTCTTGATACCGATATCAAGGCCAAGCTCATCTTCTACAAGCTTTTCGATAAATACGTGATGTCCAGTCTGGACACATTTTATCGTGAGCTGAATGAATTTTTTGTTCTAAAAGGTGTACTGCCCGAGTTTGAGGCCTCCAAGGAACGCATGAAGCAAACCGCCCAGTTCATGGCTAACCGCAGTAATCAACCCGCTGCAGCAGACAGCGACAGCGCCGATAAAAGTGAAACGCTCTCAACGGTAGCAGAAGGTACAGAAACCAGTGCCACAGGCCCACTTAGCGGTAATAGTAATGTACTGTCCATGCTGCAACACCTGATAGCCCCTTCGGCGGGCATACCGGATAATTCCGCAGGTACAGCCGTTAGCGGGCAGGGAGTTGCTCCATTACCGATGGGAGCGACGGCAATATCCTCAGGAGCCGGTGGCGCCGGCATGGGGACGGGCACAGGTACAGGCAGCCCTTCTCCGGTGGCGGTCATGCCCTATATGCCCGCGCTTACCAGTCTGCAGACATCCGAACTGGTCGCACAACCCATCGAAACGGTTGACCCGCAACAGTTTAAAGCCGACTTACAGCAACAACTGGTCACCTTCAAACAGCAAAACAGCCAGCATACCTCCGCGGCCGATAACCAGCTGATTGATATTGTCTCCATGTTGTTTGATTTCTTTTTTGATGACGAGGCCCTGCCGGACCCCATCAAGGTGCTGATCGGCCGCTTACAGATTCCCATCTTGAAAGTGGCCATGCTCGATGGCAGTTTTTTCAATCATAAAAAACACCCAGCGCGCAAACTGCTCGATATGATTTCCAGGGCTTCCATGGGCTGGGACGGTGAAACCGAGCGTGAAAAGCTACTGATCGAAAAAATTGAACAGATCGTTGAATACCTGTTGGCCGATTTTGAAGAGGATATGGCGGTATTCGAACAGGCGCTGGACGATTTTCAACAGTTTCTCGACGCTGATACTGAGAAAAATGAGCGTAATCAGCTACAGTCTCAGCAACAGGAACAGGCGCGTGAGCAGCAGGTTCAAGAGGCCACCACCGCCACGCAAACCTTATTGAAAAAACTCGAGTCCAAGCACGATTTCAGTTTTGAAGTGGTGGATTTTCTGCAGGGCCTGTGGAAATCGGTGCTGTTTAATACCTACCTGACCCAGGGCAGGGAATCCAACCACTGGAAGAACCTGAAACAGATTTCCTCGACATTGGT
>JANTFY010000234.1 GCA_024763185.1 Gammaproteobacteria bacterium
TTGGCTGCTGTGGGTTTCGACGGTTTTTCTGCTGATTGCCGGCCTGTTATCCATGATGTTAGTCACCGTGAAAAGTCCCAGCCTGAACCGGGCTGTTAAACTTTCACAAAAGCCGACTTATCCGCTTTGATACGATCATCCTCGGGGAAGTCACCGTTAACGATATACAGAACTTCTTCTGCAATATCAGTGACATGATCGCCGATACGTTCCAAGCTGCGTGCGACAAATGATAAATGCGAGCAGGCGCTGGCCATTTCGGCATTGTTGCGGTTTATGGTTAACAGGTCGGAAAAAATCTTGGTGAATAATTCATCGATATCCATATCCTGATCGCGTACCAGTTCAGCTTTTTTAATATCGCTATCGTTATAGGCTTCCATGACTTCTTCCAGCATGGTCTGAACAGCATGCGCCATATCGATAACCCGTTGTTCTTCACCGGTGACCTCAAGCTCATCGAGGGTGCTGGAATGGTTGGCAATATTGGTCGCGTAATCGCCGATTCGCTCAAGATCCCTGGATATTCTTAACGCGGCAATGAGTTGGCGGCAGTCAGAAGCCATCGGTTGATGCAATACGATGGAGCGGATAATAAGTTCATCGAGTATGCGTTCGCTGGCATTGATCAAATCGTCAGCCGCGCTGCTTTCCGAGGCCTCCACCTGATCGCGGTCGATAAAAGCCTCGATAGTATCCTTTAATTCCTGGTTTACCATTTCAGCCATAATGGATACTTTACGGCGTACTTCTAACAGGTCTTTATCGAAAGATTTCTGGATATGTTCCGAACTCATGGAGTCTCCGCATTAATGAGGTTACAAAAAGTAGTGCCATTATAATAGATTTAACGACATGTGTTGATGTTCGATGCCGGCCTCTAGAAAAACTTCTGAATCAGCCCTGAAACCCTGTTTTTCGTAAAAGGCAAGCGCCGAGAGTTGACCGTTCAGGTACAGTGATGTGAATCCCTTTTTTTTGGCCAGCGCTATTAGAAAAGACAGCATTTTTGCGCCTATACCCCGGTTTCGATAGGACTTGAGCACGCACATGCGGCCAATATAGTGGTTGGGCAGCAGTCTTGCCGTTCCGACGATTTCACCGCTTTTAGCAAGCGCCTTGATATGCAGACATTGTGGGTCCATTTCATCCTGTTCCAACTCGACGGGCACCTGCTGTTCATCAACGAAAACGCGCGTACGAATCTCCATCAATAGCGAATGCTCCGAAGACCAGTCGGCAATTTTGATCACAACGTCATTCATCGTCCAGTACTGGAATCAACGCTCTGTTATGGATTAATTGTAAAATGACATCCTGTGTCCGGGTTGGCAACACATCGTAAAAGTCGGCGATGGGAATCAGCCTTTGATGACACAGGGTTTTGCACACATCGACATTCACTTCGTTATTGGGCAGCAACAGGACTTCGCCATTTACAAACAGGTGAACATGGTCATCTGATAGAAAATAATACAGTTTTGCATCCGGGTGTGTCTGCCATAAATATTGAGCTGCCTGTTCAATGGTCTGGCAGTCCACGGTATCGACATCCTCCGATAGCGTACTGTCAGAGAGCAACTTGCCGACAATATCCGGCCAAAGAGCGGCAGACTGGTCAAGAGTTTTGTAAACCAGCGATTTAAAATGCAATATGTCCTGGACGGTGATTTCAGCCGCATCTCTATCCGTACTCAGGGGAAGGTCGTAATACCGTAAATCGGTAAGTTTGTGATCACTGGCTTCCAGCAGAAAGCTGTCCATAATGTCACTGACGGCCGGGGCCCGGAATCCCACCGAGTAGGTCATACAGCCATCACCCACGGCTATGCCGTGATGCGGTATGCCCGGCGGAAGATAGAGCATGTCACCCGGTTCCAGTACCCAGGTTTCATCGGCATCAAACTGCTGCAAAATGGCCAGGTCAAGATCAGGGATCACGGCAGCATCTTTTTCAAAATGATGTTGAATAGACCACTCGCGCCGACCGCTGCCCTGTAACAGAAATACGTCGTATTCATCCGTATGAGGCCCCACGGAACCGGATTGCGGCGCGTAGGAAATCATCAGGTCATCAAGACGCCATTTGGGAATAAAATTAAAACAATCGACGAGTTCCTGTAATTCCGGCAGCCATTTCTCGCATTCCGACACCAGTAATGAATAATGCGTTTCCGGCAGACGGGTAAAATCATCTTCACTAAAGGGGCCATAGCTTAATTGCCAGGGGGAGGACGCATCCTTTTCAATCAGCAAGCGACTGTGAACACCCTCTTCACAGGCCAGTCCGGCCAGTTCGTCCGGTGTTAACACCGTTTTGAATCCGGGGAAGGCCTGTCGGATCAGCAGCGGTTTTTTCTGCCAGTAGTTGGCCAGAAAATCCTCAATATCCAGGTTATTCAATTGCCACATCGGTGCGTTATGTCCTGAAATTAACTGGATTTAATGTTTCTGGCCTGCTCACTGGCGTTGCCGATATAACTGGCGGGTGTCAGTTGCATCAATTGCTGTTTGGCGGCATCAGGAATTTCAAGGCCTTGAACGAATTCCTGCATGATCTGCTGATTCACGCGTTGCCCACGGGTCAGTTCCTTGAGTTTTTCGTAAGGCTTCTCGATGCCGTAACGTCGCATCACCGTCTGGATAGGTTCGGCCAGTACCTCCCAGTTCTGGTCAAGATCCTGTGCAATCATCACGTTATTGACTTCCAGCTTGTTTATGCCGCGATGGAGTGAATCAAGCGCGATCAACACATGCCCAAAACCAACACCCAGGTTACGTAATACGGTCGAGTCGGTAAGATCACGCTGCCAGCGTGAAACAGGGAGCTTTTGGGCCAGGTGTGTCATGATGGCGTTGGCAATGCCCAGGTTACCTTCGGCATTTTCAAAATCGATTGGGTTGACCTTGTGCGGCATGGTCGAAGAGCCCACTTCACCGGCGATTGTTTTCTGTTTGAAATAACCTATGGAAATGTAACTCCAGATATCCCGTGAAAAATCAATCAGAATGGTATTGCAGCGTGCCACGGCATCAAATAATTCGGCAATATAGTCATGCGGTTCAATCTGGATGGTATAGGGATTGAAATTGATGCCCAGAGACTCGACAAAGGACTGTGCAAAAGCGGGCCAGTCAAGGTCGGGGTAAGCACTGAAGTGTGCATTGTAATTACCGACAGCACCATTGATTTTGCCCAGTATTTCGACGTTTTCGATTTGCCTGATCTGGCGTCGTAAGCGATAAGCCACATTGGCCATTTCCTTGCCCAGGGTAGAAGGCGAGGCGGGTTGACCATGAGTGCGTGACAGCATGGAAACTCCGGCGTGATCAACAGCCATTTGTTCAATTTGCTGTGTGACCTCAATGATTGACTTCAACAGGCTTTCACGCCCGGCTTTTAACATCAACGCATGGGACAGGTTGTTAATATCTTCGGAAGTGCAGGCAAAATGAATAAATTCATTGATAGCCATCAACTCATCATTATCAGCAATCTGTTCTTTCAGGTAGTACTCAACGGCTTTAACATCATGGTTCGTGGTGCTTTCTATTTCCTTGACGCGTAAGGCATCTTTTTCACAAAAATCATCGATGATTTTTTGCAGGCACTCATTGGCCTGGCTACTCAATGTGGGTACTTCACTAATGGTATTATCTCGAGACAAGGCCTGCAGCCAGCGAATTTCGACCAGGACACGATGAAAGATCAAACCGTATTCACTGAAAACAGGGCGTAATTGAGCGGTTTTTCGGCCGTAACGACCATCGACAGGCGAGACTGCGGTAAGAGATGAAAGGTCCATAAGGTTTTAAAGTTGAGTAAAAATAAACCGCGTATTTTACAGTAAAAATGCACCAGAGAATCGCAAAATAGGGCGCTATCGTTACTTTTTTTAAGGAGCCTCTGATTAATTCGTTCGAGGTTGTCATTCGGATTAATGTCACCTGATGCCATGTTTACAATACCTGG
>JANTFY010000235.1 GCA_024763185.1 Gammaproteobacteria bacterium
CTGTACAAGCTGCCGTTGACTTCGATGATTTTGTCACCGGTAAACCTTGCCCGGCCCTGGATGTGGGTAATGTTCAGCTCCTTGACATAACCATCCCAAAAGGTATTGATGTTCGATATATACTTTTCACGGCCAGCCACCAGTTTGTTCCAGTCGGTTTTACCGCGATTGACCTCGATGCCATAATCACTCGCATCATCCACGGCGTGAGCCAGGTGGGCGGCATACCACATGACTTTTTTGGGGACACAGCCATTGTTCACACAGGTGCCACCGAGTTTCCAGTGCTCGATGATGGCAACCTGTTTACCAAACTGGGCGGCTTTTTCAGCCACGGCCAGGCCACCGCTTCCGCCACCGATAACCAGCAAATCGTACTCAGTTATATCCATGATCATATTCCGAATTTATCTTACTAATCGTAAAGTTTATGCGGCCATCAACGTCGAAAGATGACCGCCACTTTTTTGCATCATGTCTTTATACAGTTGTTCGATTTCCGGCACCGTGGATTGTTTAACCGTGTCCATGGCCATCAGGTTTTCAGACCATTGAGTCACCTGCGGGTGACGGGTACGGTCGATTATTCCCGGCGAAACGTCGTTGAGGTATTCAAGGCGTTGAAAAAAAGGTGTAAAACTCAGGTCGACCAGTGACAGCTTGTCGCCATTGAAAAAGCGGCCGCCTTGCAGCTCGTTTTCCAGTCGGTCCATTTTTTTCATCAACGCTTCGCGTTGTTCATTGAACGCCGCTTCATCGGCTGCATGAATCAGGTTATAGCCATTCATCAGGCATTCGTTGCCGAATTCCATCCAGCTGCGATTTTGTGCTTTTAACAGAGGATCATGCGGATGCAGTGAATCGCCATACACTTCGTCAAGGTATTCTACGATCACGGAGGATTCGAACAGAACCTGGTCGCCGATCTGCAGAACCGGCACCTTGCCCAGCGGTGATATGTCGTTGAACCAGGTGGGCGGGTTTTCCAGGTCGATGTACTCAATATCGAAATCGATGTCTTTTTCGAGCAAGGTCAACACGGCTTTTTGCACAAAAGGGCAAAGTTTGAAGCTGATCAGTTTTGGTTTCATAGATTTACCTGCTGTTATTATTAATACCCGGCCGTTAATGTCCCGGCTTGGCGTGGATCGGAAGCCCCTGTCCAGCCGTCATCGGATTTTAACAGGGACTGCGTACTGCCCATCGCCCAGCGACTGGCCTCGATTTGGTGGCCTTTTTGTTCAAGCAGATGAATGGTATCGGCACTGAATCCTTTTTCCAGGGTCAGTTTATCAGGCAGCCACTGATGATGAAAACGCGGTGCCTGGGTAGCCTCGGCGATGTTCATGTGGTGGTCAATCACATTGCTGATAATCTGTAAGGTGGTGGTAATAATGCGCGAACCGCCCGGGCTACCGGTGACCAGAAATATATCGTTGCTGTCCGGTTTGAAAACAAAGGTCGGACTCATGGAGCTGAGCGGACGTTTGCGCGCCTCGACCGCATTGGCCTCGCCGCCGATCAGGCCGTAGGCATTGGGTACGCCGGGTTTGGCGCTGAAATCATCCATTTCGTTATTCAGCAAAACACCCGTACCCGCGGCTACTATGCCGGAGCCATAACTGAAATTCAGCGTGTAGGTATTGGAGACCGCGTTACCCCATTGATCCACCACCGAGAAATGCGTGGTTTGCGGGCTTTCATATAAAGGGCCGAGGCCGGGTTTAATCGAGCCGCTGTCACGGGCCATGGCAGGATGAATAGCTTTGGCCAGCGATGCCGCATAGTGTTTATCGGTTAATTCCGCCACCGGAATGGCATTGAAATCCGGATCACCCAGGTATTCACTGCGATCGGCATAGGCATGTTTCATGGCTTCAGCCATTAAATGCACGGTCAGGGCACTGTTATGTCCTGAACGGGTCAAGTCATATTTTTCCATTATGTTCAGAATCTGGATGATGTGCGTACCGCCGGAAGAGGGCGGCGGCATGGAGGCTATCGGATAACCGCGGTAAGTTCCCAGCACGGGTTGGCGGATTTTTACCCGGTAGTCCGCCAGGTCCTGCAAGGTCATCGAACCCCCGGCCTGTTGCACGGCTTGAACAATGCGTTGTGCCGTTTGACCGTGATAAAACCCATCCGCTCCGGCGCGGGCCAGTTGTTTTAAGGTGGCGGCCAGGTCGGGTTGTCGAAAACGTTCGCCGTTTTTATAGTTCGATCCATCCGCATGAAAATAAACCTCGGCACTGGCGGGCCAGCGCTTTAATCGTTGTTCCGCTCGTTTCAAGGACTTGTCCAGATCACGAGTTACGGTAATTCCATACTCGGCCAGCTGGATGGCAGGCAGCAGGACCTGCTGGAGAGTCATGCTGCCGTAGTCTTGCAAAGCGGTGATCAATCCTTTTACTGTGCCGGGTACGCCCACCGCAAGGCCGCTAAAACGTGAGCGATTTTTATCCACACTGCCGTCTGCATTGAGGAACATATCGCGATGCGCCAGAGACGGTGCCATTTCGCGATAATCGATGGCTAATGTTTTGTTTTCGTCGGCCAGATGCACCAGCATAAAACCACCACCGCCCAGGTTGCCGGCGCGCGGCAGGGTCACGGCCAGCGCAAAACCCACCGCGACCGCGGCATCCACCGCGTTACCGCCCTGTTGTAGAATATCGACACCGACCTGCGTGGCAATGGCTTCCTGTGTGGCGACCATGCCGTGTTGCGCCCACACCGGTTGTGCCAGGCTGGCCTGGTTGATGATGGGGGGAGAAGCGTAAACCGCGCAGCTTATCCATATCAGCGCGAAACTGAAGACGGCTGACAGTGCGGTTGGTTTAATCACGGCTTTCGGATTTGAAGGCCTTGTTTTTAAATATTTTCTGTTTAGCCTGCTCGTATACGGCTTCCGTGATAACGCTTTCATCTTTTAATCGCCTCAGTTCTTTAAGCTCCAAAACCAGTCGTTCGGTAGCACTCAGGTCAGCCGAATGTTGCGCTTTAATGATATGACTGGACAGCAACTCCATAAAGGCGGCAAAGGATTCACGGTCCGGTTTATTATTCATCAGTTCAAGAATCGGAGCGCAGCCACAATTGCTGAACAGGCGGATTCTGTCCTGGGTTTTTAACAGGGTTATCAAAAAGGCAATCACGCTGAAACTGATGGTTAAAGCGGTGATAATAAAAACCGCCTGGTGATTGAACTGCAGGGAGCTGAACCAGCCAATGTAAACCAGCATGAAGCTAAGTACGGTACTGATGGCTGCCGTAATCAGCCAGCCTTCAGCCAGAATAAAATCGCGTTTGGGTTTGGGGTTGAGATGGGTCAGGTTTACCCTGAATTTATGTTTGCCGCCATGTTTGCGTTTTACCGACTGATAACACTGGATGTCATTAAAGATGGTAAATTCCCTTACCACGCCCTTGAGTTTGCTTTCCTGGCTAAACTCATGATTGATCGTTTTGACGGCTACCTGCTCTTCATCGGTGAACAGGGTAATATCTTCGCTGGTGCTAAGGTCGATTTCTTCCATAGTGATTGAAAGTTAGTGTTTACCTGTGGAAAAACAATGGCTTGGGTCGATCAAGCGGTACTACCCTACCATATAATCCAAAGTTCAGAACCGTAAAATTTACTTTTTACACAATCCTGGTTTTTCAAGCCGCGCCATGCAGTCAATTCGAGCGTATTTTTCCGTTTATATCCGAAACATCAGCCTTGATGGTCTATATTCATTAATTCGAGTTAAAGTCAGGCCGAAAGCTGCCGATAGCCTGATGAGATGAATGACAAGCACATACTAAGAAGGTGAAATCCATGATCGTCGATTTAAAGCAGTTATCTATCAAGGCCAGGCTGATTGCCTTCACCGGTCTGGCAATTGTCAGTATTTTCGGTATGACCACGGTCAAGATAACCACGGATCAGGCACAGGAACAGTTGCATAAAAGCAGCTTG
>JANTFY010000236.1 GCA_024763185.1 Gammaproteobacteria bacterium
TCCAGCTTGCCGATGACTGCCTGATTACCAGGTTTTGCAGCAAAAACAGGCGCAAAGCCGGATCGGTTATGGTCAAGGCTAGTTGCTCTTCAACCTGCTTGCGGTTCGTCACCCGAGCCAGATCGATGGCCATAACCGCATCGATCAAGTCATCGTAATCATGCAGGTAACGAATCGGCGCAATATCGGCCACCACCAGCCGACTTACTGTTTGCGGCTGTCGTTGAGCCACTGTCATGGCAACTTTACCGCCCATGCTGTGGCCGAGCAGATGGACGCATGGAAGTTTTAAATGGTCTATCAACGCGATAATATCCTGCGCCATCAGTGGGTAATCCATGGCGTCATCATGAAACGAATCTCCATGATTCCTCAAGTCAACGGTGATCACGCGAAAATGTTGCGCAAAACGTTTGCTCAGGCTTTGCCAATTACGTGAAGAACCAAACAGTCCGTGCAGTATTATCAGGGGTTCCCCCTGCCCCTGTTCAAAATAATTAAGGGATGGATTGTCCATTATTCAGTAAGTTATAATATTTTAAATTTATTTATGGATTAAGCATGTCAGACCTATCGCAGCCGTTAAAAAACTACTGGAGCATTAACTGGCTCAGAAGGTCCATCATCAGCATCATCAGCCTGGTGTTGATATTGCTGATATTACCCATCGCGGCGCAATACACGATCGCGCATCTGCTGCAAAAACAGGGGGCCCAATCGGCTTCCATTGAAGACGTCAACTTTAATCCTTTTGCCGGTACATTTGAACTGAAGCAGCTTAATTTTTCCGTTGTGGATATTCCGGCTGCACAGATTGATCATCTTTCCATCGACCTGAGTATGCTGGAATTGCTTAAAGGCCGCTTCGTGGTTAACGATGTGCAAATAAGCAACAGCCAAATCCTGCTTAAACGCCACGCTAACGGCGAGATTTTTATCAACGGCCTGCCCGTAGTGACGAATAAACCCGCAGAAAGCCCATCTCCCCCGGCCGAGGAAGCGGAATTAGCACCTTTAAAATTCGCATTGAATACTCTTGAACTAAAAAACATCGAGGTCAGCTATCAGGAACCTGACTTTGAACAACACAGTCTTGTTCAATCACTGTCATTAAAAAACATTAAATCCTGGGATAATACAGCGCCTGCTGACCTTGAGCTCGACATGCTGCTCAACCAGGGACCGGTCAGGCTATCCGCACAATTGTTGCTGTTCGATGAAATCCGCTCATTTTCCGGCAAGGCCTCAGTACAGTCCCTGGATTTCAGTCACTATGCCAAATTCTATCGCCCGCATATCGACTCTGTTGAGGGTCAGTTAAATATAGATGCCGAATTTGACGTGGCAATCGCAGAAAACATTTCAGCGACCATTTCACCCAACATCGAGATCAACCGCTTAAATGCCGATTACCGGCATGTGAATCTTAGCGCCCATAGAATCTCCTGGGAGGGTGCTGGCAGCTTGCAAGAAGATGGCAGTACCCGTGTAAAAGGTAACCTGGTCATCGAACAAAGCTCGGCACAGGATACCGAACAGGATTACCGCATTGCATCCTTCGATAAACTCAGCGCAAGCGGTTTCACTCAACAATCGAAGTCCATCGCTCTGGATCAACTCGAGCTGGATGGCCTGTTGTTTGCCCATACCGAAAAAGACAAACAGACGCTAAAACTGGACAATTTTTTAATTTCACAACTCTCCATGGAGCTGGATAAATCCCAGTTGAAAATGGCACAGGTAGAAATTAAAAACCCCGATCTCACTCTTACAATTACCGAGCAAAAGCAGCTGTCTTTTTTGACGCCATTATTAACAACCATCGACGGGTTTAATACTGTTGCGGCAAAAAATCCTGAAAATGAAACTGCACATAAAGAGAAAGCGACCGAATCTACCCCGATTACGATTGATATCAGTAAACTGATATTAACCGAGCCCGGAAAACTCGCTTTGACTGATAACAGCGTCACCCCCGCTTACCACACCAACCTCACGTTCAATCAGATAAAGATACAAAATATCTCTTCCAGTAAAGCTGCCGATTTCAAACTGTCTCTAAAACAGGGGGAATACACCACGCTTGATATCACCGGCAATGCCCTGCTTTTTGACCCGACCCGGCAATTAAAACTGGCCGGTCATATCAAACAACTGGATTTACCACCGGTAACGCCCTATACCAGCAAAGCCATGGGATACGGCATGAAAAGCGGTGTAGTGGATTCTGATATTGAATTAAAAATCGAAAAACGTGAAATCGATTCGGTTATCGATTTAAAAATCGATTCCGTTGAAGTGGTTGAAACTCAACCGGATACGGCTCAACAGGTCAGCAGTGCCTCCGGTATGTCCATTGACCTGGCTCTGTCTACGCTGAAAGACAAGAATAATATGATTGAACTGAAACTCCCCATAGCAGGCAATCTGGATAAACCCGATTTTGATCTCAACCATATCATCAACAAGGCCATGGGCAAGGCAATGAAATCGGCATCCTTGGCCTACTTAAAACACACCTTGCAACCCTTTGGTTCACTCATCACCTTGTTCTCATTAGCCAAGGCCGCGGCCAATCACATCTCCTTGCCACCCATTCTTTTCGAAACCAACAGCCTGGAATTAAAAGATCAACAACAGGAATTACTCGACAAGGTACTCAAGGTTTTAATTGATCGGCCAGGCTTGAAAATCAAGGCCTGCGGTATTAGTGCTCTGGCCGATCAGACCGCTATCAGAAACGCACTGATTGAAGCGGAAAAAGAGCGTCTTAAAAAGGAAGCAAAGACAAAACAGGACTCAAAAGACGCTAGCGAAAAGAAAACTGTAAATAAAATTGTTATTGCCGAAGAAATCATTCAACAGAAAATGTATGAACTGGCAGATCAGCGTTCTGCCAAGGTAAAAGCGTATTTTCTTGAAAAAGGAGAACTGGATTCCAGTCGCATATTAAATTGCTTAAGTTCCAGTAATACCAAGGAAGACTCCAAACCCTCTGTCGAGATGCAGATATAATTTAAGGGCCAACCCCATGGTATTGGTTAAAATTCAATATCGCTCTAAATTGTAAATACGCGAGCTGGAAAATTTCAACATGTGCTTCTATAATCCGGATCATTCCGTTTATCGGAAAACACTGGCAGTCCCAATAAAATTAAATACATATAATTGATACCTAAGCGAAATTATCAACTATAAAGAGTACTGCTGGAAATTTTAGTAAGGTCCGTTTTTTGTTGCGGACATCTACTTAATTTTTCTTCTAATTTAGAACTAAAGCCTCACTCGCGGGGAAGGGCAACAATGAAAGCTGCAATTTCTTTGAACACAATATCAACACGTCTGCTTTCAGTGGCTACCATACTACTGATCTCCGCCTGCGGAGCTGAGAACGAATTCGAGTGCAGCTATTTTGCCAGAGAATGTGCCGACGACAGCATTCCCGTTATTCCCACGGCATGCGGTGCCAATGAACCCGGCATAGTGGATGGCTGTGGGGAGGCTATAACGACTCTGGATATCCATGATCCCGTCACCCTCAACCTGCAGGGATTGGTAGCCAATACCGTTCACACCATCACTATCACCAATCCCGACAGCGATGATATAGCACCACTTCCAGGCTATGCGGCTGGCAGTAATGCGGCCACCTCCGATAAGGATGGCGACATTTTCATGTCAACCATTGTGCAGAATATGACCGATGCTGCAGTGACTGGTGAGTACACCGTTACCGTATCGGATCCAACCCCCACCGTTGTCCAAACCTGGAGCTACACGATAGAAGATCGCAACCGCGTGCAATGTTCTGACAGTGCAGACCCGGCCACTGCCGTGGCCAAGGCCTCCTTTACCAGTGGAGATAATGTCTACGCCGTTGTCAAAGGCACACTTTCTGATGGCGATTATCCACTCTACGTTTTATCGGATAGCCAGAC
>JANTFY010000237.1 GCA_024763185.1 Gammaproteobacteria bacterium
TCATGACCCTGGAATCCTGGTCCATGGGCATTGTTCGACCGGTGATGGCTGTATTCCCCTATGCCTGGGTTTTCTTCATTCCGTTCATCATGATTACGACGTTTATGGTGCTGAACCTGTTTATCGGCATTGTTGTCGATGCCCTGGCCACGGTAAAGGAACAGGATGATGAAACCAAATTACACAAGATCCCGAGCACCGAAGATACCGGCAGAATCCTGCAGGAAGTGATAGCGCTACGGACCCAGGTAGAAGCAATGCGCGCAGAAAATCATTCAAACACGACGAAATAATTGTAGTTTCAGGGTTTATAAACCATGAAGCCGTAAAGAATGAAAACCATTCCTGAAAGCATTCCGATCTGAAGCAGTGGTATTGCATAGACTCGCAGGAAATTATCATTTTTGATCTATACTCCTAAAAAAATTAAGCCCATGGAGCACATCATGAAAAGACATCTGGTTTTGCCATGTTTCTTTGTCATTTTTCTTATGCAAACGTCTTCCCTGTCGGCCAGGGAAACCCTCAAAATTTCATCCGCAGTGTTTCCTCCCTTTACCACTGAGAATTATGACGGTTTTGAAGAGCGGCTGGTGAGCGAGATGTATGACCGAATTGGATATGACGTGGATTTCCGTCGCCTTTCCGGGCAGCGCGCGTTAAAGATGGTGGAGCAGGGCCGGATTGACTCCACGACGATGCGGGTGATCGGTATCGTTAAAAATTTCAAAAACATGATACAAATGACCGAACCCATGTTTGAGCGTGATTTTGTGGTTTTTTCCAAAAACAGGAATCTGCCGATACAAAACTGGGACAGCCTCGAACCCTATTCTATAGCCTATATGAATGGCTGGAAAATTCTGGATTACAACGTCAAAAAGTATCAATCCAAAAAAATTGCCAAAAAGGCCACCCAGCTTTTCCAGTTTTTAGTCAACGACCGGGTAGACCTGGTGATCTTTGCCCGGTATTCAGGCCTGCAGATATTGCAAAACCTGGGCATCACGGATGTGTACGTGGTCGGCAAACCACTGGCGACCAAGGGTATGTCACTGATGCTGAATAAAAAACATGCCGATCTGGTGCCGAAACTGGATAACACACTGAGAGCGATGAAACAGGATGGTTCCTATCAAAAGATATTTGACGAAACGCTGGGGCATTTGATCCAGCAGTAACGGGGGTTGAAATGAATATGCACATTATCGGAGACAGCTTGAATTGCTAGCCTATTCAAACAGTATCGCGCGGCAGTTTATCATCAGGATTCTGCTGTTCAGCATGGTGATCACCACCATACTGACCGCCATACAACTGTACATGGATTATGAACAGGGTCTTGCTGAAATCGAGAATCGCAAACAGCTGATCCAGCTCAGCTACCTCGACAGCCTGACCAATTCGATCTGGGTGCTTGACAACGACGCCATGAGCCTGCAGCTGGATGGCATCTTTAATATCCCTGATGTGCAATACATCGAAATAAAGGATCAGGAGGAAATTGTCATTTCCCAGGGCGAACAAACCGCGGTCAACACCATTGAGTATCAGTTTCCACTCAATTATCAATACCGCGAAGAAAATATCCCGCTGGGCAAAATGCTCATCCAGTTCACGTTGACGGGCCTCTATCAGCAACTGCTCGAAAAAACCGTCGTTATTGCCATTACTCAGGGTATAAAAACCCTACTGGTGTCGTTTTTCATCTTTTTTATATTCCACCTGCTTGTCGGGCGTTACCTGTCACAGATTTCCACTTTCGCGGACCAACTCAAACCCCAGCACCTTGATCGTCAACTCACTTTAAAGCCGAAAAGAAATGGTCTTTCGGGCAGAGATGAAATCAGCCTGCTGGAAAGCTCTCTGAACAAGATGCGGGAATACTTTTTACAATATCAACAGGATAAGGAAGAAAAGGAACAGGCGTTGACGTTGTTTAAGAACCAGATCGGGCATAGTCGGGACAGTCTGTACATGATCGAGCCGAAAACAGCGGTCATCCGAGATGTCAATTTAACCGCCTGCCAGTTTCTTGGATACCGCTACGATGAACTGGTCGGCAAGACGATGATCGAAATTTCAAGTGATATTGCCCATGAAAAAGATTGGAAAGCTATCGCTGACAATATCATTTCCAGTCATGATGGAATGTTGATCGAAAACAGGCATATACATAAATCTGGTGAATTAATGCCGGTCGAGGTCAGCATCAAAGTGGTGGACTATGCCGGTAATCCAGTTTTTGTCGCTTTTGCCCGTGACGTCAGTGAAAGAATGCAGGCGCAGGAAAAACTGGTGTTTCAGGCCCAGCACGACCAGCTGACTCAACTCCCCAATCGCCTGTTGCTGCAAGACCGGATCCAGCAACTGATTGCCGAGGCAGACCGGAACAAGGACAAAGTGGCCCTGTTATTTATCGACCTGGATCATTTCAAACATATTAATGACTCCTATGGACATGCGTTTGGGGACAAGGTGCTGTTACGGGTAGCCAAACGTTTGCAAAACGTATTGCGTAAAAACGATACGCTGGCGAGACTGGGTGGGGATGAATTTGTCGCCCTGACTCATATCGCGGATATGCTGGATGATGCCGTCTTGCTTGCCAACAAGCTTATCGAAGCCCTGCTCAAACCGATGCAAATCGATAACGTGTCGTTACTGATCAATATCAGTATCGGTATCAGCGTATATCCGGATGACGCCAAGGATACTGAGCTGTTAATGCGCAATGCTGATGCCGCCATGTACAAGGCAAAATCGATGGGGCGTAACAATTTTCAGTATTATTCACCAGAACTGTCTGAACAGGCAGAACACCGTTTACGCCTGGAACTCGATATCAACCAGGCGCTCATCAACAAGGAGTTTATGGTTCATTACCAGCCACAATTTCGTTCTCCCAACGGTGAAATAATCGGAGCAGAAGCCCTGGTACGATGGAAGCATCCTGACAGGGGGATTATTTCACCCGCTGAATTTATCCCGCTCGCCGAGCAGACGGGTCAGATACGGCAAATTGATCAGTGGGTTTTAAGTCATGTTTGCCAGTTCATCACGGCACAGCAAAATCGAGGACTGAAAATACCCAAAATATCGGTGAATTTTTCGAGTACCGAGTTGCAAAGCCAGTCCATGTACCGGAAATTTTGTGAAACGCTTGAGCGCTTTCACTGCGACCCTCAATACCTGGAAATTGAAATCACCGAAAGCCAGTTGATGACTAACGCCGATCAGTGCATAGAAGAGTTGCACAAGCTCAGGTCATTAGGCATTGAGATAGCGATCGATGACTTTGGAACAGGTTATTCATCCCTCAGCTACCTGAAAAAACTGCCCATAACCCGGTTAAAGATTGACCAGTCATTCGTGCGTGATATTGAAGAGGACGAAAGTGACAAGGCGATCATTGAGGCTATTATCGCGATGGGTAAAAGCCTTAACATTCAAACGATCGCCGAAGGTGTCGAAACAAAAATCCAGCATGATTTTTTGCTGGCGAATGAATGTCACGAGGTGCAAGGATTCCTGTTTAGCAAACCTTTGACCGAGACAGATTTTCTGAAATTTTTATCCTGTCACCAGGTTGAGGATAAAACTGCAAAACGCGCTTAGGCGTTCCCACTAAAACGCTGCGGCCCCCTCTGCCATCCATGGCAAAAGATCTGTCATTGGTCCACAATCAGGTTACCGGTACCTAGCAGGTTATCCAGTATTTGTTGATCCGTCAGCGTACCGCCTGCGGTGAGATCGACACCGGTTAACACGATTTGTTGCGCGGTTTCGAAAGTACCGGCACTGCCATCGGTATCTATGCTGATGGTGGTATCGCCCGTGCCACTGTCGTAACTGAAGTTGAGATAACTGTCGAGCGACGCCAAATCTTCATTGTGCAGCATATCAGACAGGTCAAGCACGTC
>JANTFY010000238.1 GCA_024763185.1 Gammaproteobacteria bacterium
GCTTTTCCCAAAGATAAAAACAGGCACGTCGGCACCCAGTTTTACGCCCAGGTCCTGTAACTCGTTCGTGGTCAGACTGAGCCCCCATAGCCGGTTAAGCGCCATGAGGGTGGTTGCCGCATCCGAACTGCCGCCTCCCAGGCCACCGCCCATGGGAATGTTTTTTTGGCATGAAATGCTTACGCCCTGCTTAACCTGATAGGCCTGCTGTAATAATTGTGCGGCACGGATGATTAAATCGTCCTGTTCAGGAACAGGGCTGTTGCTGTGTTTACGGGTGATGTGGGTATCCTCAGTCACCTTGAAACTCATTTCATCATAGAGTTCGATAAACTGGAAAACGGTTTGCAGTTCATGGTATCCATCCTCTCGCTGCCCGGTAATGTGAAGCATCAGGTTGAGTTTGGCGGGCGTTTTTAATTCAAGCATCGAAGCCATGTTCAATCAGGAAACACCGGGAAATAATCCGCTTCAAACTTCACGGCTGGGTTCTGCCATTGGTCGATGACGATCTTCAATGCAAGTCCATTATGTTTCATATACAGTTTTCGCGGCAGTACGGTCTGAGTATTGTGTGCCAGTGTGACGGGTTCATAGTCAAAGTAATTGATGGTCCATCCATCCTGTTGCAGTGATTTGGCCTGGCCGGCTGCATTGATATCCGGCAGGAAAGAGGAGGACGGGTGCGGTATGCCCTTGATCCATGTCTCCAGGCCTTCTACCGGAATATTTAATCCGGTGCTCTGGTATAAAACCTGCTCGGCATTGGTGCCTTGAAATTTTTCGCCTTCAGAGGTGGTCAGACTGACCTGGGATGCATTTTTTTTCAGTTGAATGAGGCCCTGTCCCAGCGAGGCTTCCAGTTTCAGGGCGCTGGTCTCTCCCTGGCGTTTCCAGCCAAGCCCCAGGTTATACACGTCATCATCCACAAACAGCGCTATTCTTCCACGGATAAACCACTGATCAACTGTTGATAGATCGAGCAGGCGCTGTTGCCACATCTGGTGACTTTCATCGCTAACAGGCAAGGAGTTGAGGGGGTGTGTGGCACAGCCATTTAACGCCGTGACCAGAAACCACAGTAGCAGCAATCGAAACATAAGGGACGGGTTAGCGCTGGTTGAATCGTTTCATCGTTTTGATGATAAAAGGATCTTTTGGCGATTTTTGCAGCGCCCGATTCCAGATGCCGAGGGCTTCCTGCTGTTGCCCGGTGACCCATAATACCTCACCTAAATGAGCGGCTATCTCGCCATCTTCAAATTGCGACAGGGCCTTTTTGAGCAGACGAATGGCTTCGGCATAATTGCCCATGCGGTAGTTAACCCAGCCATAACTGTCGATGATGGCGGGGTCATCGGGCATGATTTCGATGGCGCGTTGCAGGTACTGGTAAGCTTCCTCGATGCGATCGGTACGGTCAGCCAGGGTGAAACCCAGGGCGTTCAGGGCATGTGCATTGTCCGGTTCGGTGGTGAGGATGGTGCGCATATCCCTTTCCAGTAATTCAATATCGTCGATACGTTCACCGGTCAGGCCGCGTGCATAAAGCAGGTCGATGTTCCCGGGTATAATCTGTAATGCCTGATCGTAGATTTTGATGGCATCTTCAAATCGATTGGCTTCCTTCAGTATTTCTCCCTTGGCCAGGTAAATACGCACCAGTGAGGCCTTGGACTGGCTGCCTTCCGCCATTTTTTTCAACTGGTTGATGGCGTCATCGGTACTGCCGGTTTTGGCCAGCAGGTTGGCCGAGCGAATCTGTGCATCAAAACGGTATTCGCCGCTGTTCACCTTTTGGTACCAGTTGATGGCCTGTTGATACTGGTTGCGGCTTTCGTGGATTCGCCCCAGGTAATACTGCGACTCTCCCCGCCGTTTGCCCAGGGATAATAGCTTGCTCAGGTATTTTTCGGCCGAGTCAAAACGCTGGGCTTCCAGTGACAGTAATCCCAGCGTATACAGTAAATCGGGATCATTGGGCGCCCCAAGATGCAGTTTTTCGAACTCGATTCTGGCTCGTTCGTATTCTTTCAGGTCGACCAGCAAACGCGCATAGGCCAGACGAAGCTGCTGGTTATCGGGTTTACTCAATACGGCGCGCTTCAGGCTTAAAACGGCTTCTTGCCGTTTGCCGAGCTTGATCAGAATTTTTGCCCGAATGGCATGGGCGTCCGCAATATCCTTGATTGCCAGCGCGTTATCCAGGTAGGTTAAGGCTTCCTTGGGTTTTTCAGCTCGTGAAGCCAGGCTGGCATGTAAAAATTGTGCGTAGGCATAACCGCTGTAATTATCTGCCAGTCGTCGGGATACCTGTAAAACAGTCTCGGTATTTTTTTCCCGTGCCAGAATGCTCAATAGTGAAATGAAGGTCTGGTCATTGATTTCCGAGTGGGCTTTTATCACTTTATCCAGGTAATAATAAGCCTGATCCGCATTGCCCTGACGAATAAATATGGCCGCAATGATTTGCTGGGCCTCGACTTTTTCCGGTTCCAGTTGTATCCATCGCTCAGCGGCTATCTGGGCAGCATCTAAATCCTGTCCAAATACGGCGATACGGACCGCGCGTTCAGACAGCTTGGGATCGTCCTGGTTTAGGGCAAGTGACAGGTAGTTATCGATGGCTGTTTTGGTCTGGCCGCGATTAACCGCAATTTCGGCCACCAGCAGCTGGTAAACCGGGTCTTTTTCAATGGGCGTGGTAAATTCCAGGGGATTGATCTTGCTGACAGGTGTTTCGACCACTCCATTCGTGGTGTTGTTGCCCAAGCTTGCGCAGCCGGATAACAGCAAAACGGCAAGTAATGAAGATAAAGTATGAATTCTGTATAACATGGTTAACTCTGAACTACATCAGACCTAAAGACGATGAACATTAAAGAAACAAGTATGATGAGTACAAACAAAAATCAATTATCTTGCTTCAAGATTTGATGGTTTATTTTCCCTGTATTGATCCCTGAGTGTAGCATTCAGCCAGATCAGCGAGAAGATTAATCTTGAGATTCAGGTTATTTTGATTGGTTCCTGAAGAATGTTCGCAGCAGGGGGTGTTTATTCATGACCGGCTGGTATTTCTTGCTATTCAACTTTTAATGCCTGAAAATTAACGATTTTTTTAAACCTGTTCCGGCAATGGCATTATTAGCGCTTGGCATCAATCATCAGACCGCCCCGGTTGAAATACGTGAAAAAGTTACCTTCGCGCCGGAGCAAATGGAGCAGGCACTTCAGCAGGCTGCCGCACTGAAAGAGGTTAATGAGGCCATTATTGTCTCAACCTGTAATCGTACCGAGCTTTATTGCGAAGTTAGCGAAAACTACGATCACTCCGTGTCTGACTGGTTGTCGGAGTTTCACCGGCTGGATGGCAGTCAACTGTCCCCCTATCTGTATCAATACGAAAACAGGGAAGCGAGTCATCACCTTTTTCGCGTGGCCTGCGGCCTCGACTCACTCGTGCTCGGCGAGCCACAAATACTGGGTCAGTTGAAAACCGCATTTGATACGGCCTGTGCCAATAATACGGTTAAAACTGTGCTGGGCCGTTTGTTTCAACACGGCTTTACCGTCGCCAAAAAGGTTAGAACGGATACCGCGATCGGTTCCAATCCGGTATCGGTCGCTTTTGCCGCGGTCTCCCTGTCGCGACAAATTTTTGGTGATTTGTCGTCATTGCACGCCCTGATGATCGGGGCCGGTGAAACCATTGAGCTGGCAGCAAGGCATTTGAAAGGCCAGAATATTGGTGCGATCACCATTGCCAACCGTACGCTGGAACGTGCGCAGAACCTGGCACTGGAAATCGATGCCAAAGCCATTACGATCGGTGAAATACCGGATCAGTTGGCGCAAGCGGATATCGTGATTTCGTCGACCGCCAGCCAGTTGCCGATACTGGGCAAGG
>JANTFY010000239.1 GCA_024763185.1 Gammaproteobacteria bacterium
CCCCTGATTCGAGGGTTATTATAAAAGGCTCCTGCGGTCTTACCGGAACTTCTTTTTCGGCTAGCTGACTTCAGCTCTTCAATGGATTTCTCTTTGAACATTGAATTAACCTTGATGAACTCACATTTGTGATTGCTTGTTAAACAGAAAGGGGCACCTACGTGCCCCTTTCACCTTGAAATACTCAAGCGAGACGCGCTTATCTCATTGCCGGAGCGTAGAGAATACCCCCGTTTCTCCAAGAGGCATTAAGGCCGCGCTCAAGTTTTAAGGGTGAAGCCATACCGACATTGCGCTCGAATGACTCCGAGTAGTTACCGACCTGAGTAATGATCTGGTAAGCCCAGTCAGCACCCAGACCCATGTTGGCACCCAATTCGCCTTCGGCTCCCAGCAGACGCTTGTTAGCGGGGTTGCCTTTTGCCTTCATTGAATCGGCATTGGAAGAAGTAACACCCTGCTCTTCCGCCTCGATCATCGCATTCACAGTCCACTTGACGATATTAAACCACTGGTCATCGCCCTGACGAACCACCGGGCCTAGAGGCTCTTTGGAAATCACTTCAGGCAATATAATGGCGCCATCCGGATTCTTGAGACCGATACGTAGAGCCGCCAGCTGAGAACCATCAGAGGTCAGGAAGTCACAACGACCGGATTCGAAACCCTGGCGAGTCAGATCAGAGGTATCGAAGGTAACTGCCTTGTAGGACATTTTGTTCTGACGGAAGTAATCCGCAATGGCCAGTTCGGTGGAAGTTCCGGCCTGGATACAGGCATTGGCACCATCCAATTCCTTCGCACTTTTAACCCCCAGGTTTTTCATGACCATGAAAGATGCGCCATCGTAATAAATAGTGCCTGCAAAGTTGATACCCAGAGAAGTGTCACGTGTTTGCGTCCAGGTGGTATTACGAGACAACATGTCAATTTCACCCGATGCCAACGCCGTGAAACGCTCTTTAGCAGTCAATGGCTTGTATTGAACCTTGCTGGCATCACCCAGTACCGCGGCAGCGACAGCACGACATACGTCAACATCGAGACCGCTCCAGACACCTTTCTCATCTTTTTGAGAAAATCCTGCCAGACCCGTCGATACACCGCAGGTCAAGCTGCCACGACTCTTAACGTCTTGCAGGGTTCCGGCAGATGCCGTATTGGCAGTAAGCGCCAGAACAGAAGTCAACATTAAAGCTGAAGTAATTTTTTTCATGAATATCCCCTCAGATATTATTTGTTTTTAGAACGCAATAGTTTTCAAAAACTACTGACTGCGGCAAATGTAACATTCTTGTTACTGATTGCAAGAGCTATTTAGTTGCTCCCTATTGGTGCCTGTTTTCATTGCCGGTAACGAACGGGTTGAGTAATAAAGAATGAGTTTCCTGTCAACATTAAACCGAAAAAATGGACCTGCCCCACGCTTGAAATACAGGGTGCCTGGGGTATAATTCCTGACCAAATTACTAGGTTATTAAAAACTCATGGCCCATTACTACATATATAAAGTTACACAGGCACCCGGCAGCATGGTCAAAAACCTGCAGAAAATTGATCGTTTTGAAAAATACAAGCAAGCCAGGCAGGCTGTTAAAGCACTGCGTATGGAAAATCCCGAAGAAAAACCGGACCTGTTTAAAATTATCTTTGCCGAATCTGAATTGTCAGCAGAAGAACAGCTCATGGAGAAGCGCGAAGCACCCATCATCGAAGAATGGGAAAAATGACAGCCCTACTGACATCGATTTAGTTTACAGGCCCTAATTTGCTATGGATGAAAACGAATATCGCAATGCCTACCAGGGTTTGAACGAAACCCGCTGCCCCTTTGAAAAATCCATCCTGACCCTGAATTGCCGCTGTCGATACCAGCATAAATTTAACCTGGCCGAACGGGAAGGTATTCGATGTGATCAACCAGAAAGCCAGCAAAACTGTGCCGTTTTTCTTAATGAATGTCGCAAACAGGCCCGTTTTGCCCTGCGCCTCACAGAAATAGTCGGCAACCTGCTACCTCATAGCAAGGAGGCACAGGTTCAAAAAGGCGCCCTGCTTGGCCTGGCTCCAGAGCTCCCCAACCGGACGTATACCCAGATACCCGACATCTACGCCTTGATTGAAAAAGCTGTTGAAGCCAGTAATGGCAACATTCAACAATACCCCTTTGAACAACTTATACCTTTTATCACGCGCCACCCGCCCCTACCCAGGCGCCGACGTCGTAATAAACCTGAATAAAGCAATCACCTTTGTATTGTTAACTTGCTTGCAACTGTAGCGGGCATTGCTTAGGCTCTTGCTTTTTCAATTGTCAGACAAAAACCCAACACCCTGAATCTGCAGCACTTGATACACGATTTTGACCAAAACCACCCCCTCACTCATTTCCATGATAGCCCGGTTGATCGAAACCCCGTCAATCAGCTGTGCTCGGCCCGAACTCGACATGAGCAATGAGGGGGTCATCGATTTACTTGCTAACTGGTGCGAAAGCGCCGGGTTCAGCATCAACAAACAAAACGTGTCGACGGGTAAATATAATCTGATCGCCACGATTGGCCAGGGTTCGGATGGACTGATCCTGTCCGGACATACCGACACTGTGCCTTGTAACGAAGAGCACTGGAACTCTGACCCGTTTAAAATGAATGAACGCGATAATCGTTTGTTTGGCCTGGGCAGTTGCGACATGAAAAGTTTTATCGCCTTGGCCATTAGCGCCAGCCAGGCTTTTACCACGGATCAATACAAAAAGCCTCTCACCATTATCGCCACTGCTGACGAAGAAACCACCATGTCCGGGGCCCGCCTGCTGGCTAAAAATGGCAACAGGCTCGGCAAATACTGTGTTATTGGTGAACCGACAGACATGAGGCCGGTACGCGAACACAAGGGCATCATCATGGAATCGGTTCGTTTTATCGGCTCTTCCGGTCACTCCAGCAATCCTGATTTGGGCAACAACGCCATGGAAGCCATGCACGACTTTATCGGGCGCCTGATGCTGTATCGCAAAAATCTCAAACATCGGCATAACAATCCGGCCTTCGAGATTTCCTACCCAACCTTGAATCTGGGCCATATTCACGGTGGCGACAATGCCAACCGAATCTGTGGCGAATGCGAATTGCATATCGACTTCCGCTTTCTTCCCGGCATGAAACTCGAAGACATGCGCTACCAAATCCGCGAAATTGCGCAATCCGTCGCCATAAAGCGTGAATTGAATGTCGACTTTGAGGCGCTTTTTATGGGAATACCTGCCATGCAGACGGACAGTAGCAGCGAAATAAATCAATACCTGGAACTATTGAGCCAACATAAAGGTCAATCTGTAGCTTTCGGTACCGAGGCACCTTTTTATAATGACATGGGTTGCGAAACCGTCGTGTTTGGACCGGGTTCTATTAACCAGGCACATCAACCTGACGAATTCCTGCCTGTTGAACAAATACAACCAACCATTAAAATACTGCAAAACCTGATCCAGAAATTCTGCTGTACCTGACACTATGCAAATCATTGCTGACGAAAACATACCCCATGTCAAACAGGCCTTTTCGACATTTGGAAAAGTCACCACCCTGCCTGGCCGGCAGATGAACAACAGCGACTTGCTTAATTGCGATTGCCTGCTGGTGCGCTCGGTCACCCGGGTCGATGAAACCCTGCTAAAAAATACAACGGTAAAATTTGTCGCTTCCGCCACGATCGGCACAGACCATGTAGACCTCGACTACCTTGAGCAACAGGGCATAGGTTTCGCCAACGCCCCGGGGTGTAATGCCGAATCTGCCGCCGAATACATCATCAACGCCCTGTTTGAGCTCTCTCAGCGCAAAGGCTTTGACCCGTTTAAATTAAAAGCCGGCATTAT
>JANTFY010000240.1 GCA_024763185.1 Gammaproteobacteria bacterium
GCTTCGGTGTATTTCTTGATGGAACCTTCCTGTGACCAGCCCCAGGTATAGTCAGCCGTCAGGTGATAAGCCGTACGGTCTTTACCAAACTCCTTCTCCAGGATCGGAGCCAGCGCCGCACCGGACATTTCGGTGTTGAAGAAATGACGGAAGCCATGTTTTCTACGGTCCTTACCGGTGGTGTCATTGGAGTGGGTGAGACCCGCCATGAAAATAACGCCCGCTTCCTGGCACAAGGATTGTACCGCGATGGCTACGCCGGAAGAGGAACCGCCGGTAATCATGATTGCGCCATCTTTTTCGATCATACGCTTGGCCGATGCACGTGCAGCATCAGATTTGGTCTGGGTATCACCGGTGGTGTACTTGACCTTCTTGCCGAGGATACCGTTGCCTTTCAGGGCCATCGGCTTCATCGTGTTCATCAGGCCACCATCGCCTTCACCGTTAAGGTGCTTGACGGCCAGCTTGTAGGCGCGCAGTTCATCCGCACCCTCATCTGCGTAAGCACCGGTCTGCGGTACATTAAAACCCAGCGTGACAGAACCGCCTTTAGGTTCGTTGACATAAGCATTAGCGCTATTCATGAAGATCATCGGTGCGCTGGCGGCAATGCCAGTCGCTGCGGTGGCCTTCAGAAAGTCACGGCGGCTTTTATTGGTAGATATTTTACTCATATGAGACCTCATTGGTTGTTATGAATGACAGATAACCATCACGACATAAAACGATTACCCTTTCATAATTTTTTCTTCAATGTCGTAAGTATGTTGCTGTCAATCCATTAACAGCAAGCCAAGATACAAAGCACTAAATAAGCCATATAAAAAAATATTAGAGTATTCAGTGGCTTACCGATAAGCAGTTCACACTCTTTTAACCATCGTGTTACCATGCGTAACATAATCGCGTTTCCATCGGTAACACAAAACGCAGTATTTATCATTTGATGAGAGGCCGCTATATGCCACAGAAGCAACATCAGTCGAATGGGATTGAGTTCACCATTATTGCCGTAATGTTCATTCTTGTCCTGTTTCTGTCCCCATTAACCGGGGTCTGGGCGGCACTTGATGCGCCCTGGTACAGCCCTTATCTGGTTTGGGCGATAGCCATCTTCCTTTCCTGGATGCTACAGCATTATTTGAAGCAAAATGACATTTGAAGTCTGGCATTTATTCGCGATCAGTGTGGCCTATCTGGGCCTGCTATTTGTCGTCGCGACCGCTGCAGAACGTAAATGGTTACCGGATTCGTTGATCAGCCACCCGCTGGTTTATACCTTATCCATTGGCGTCTATGCGACTTCATGGAGTTATTACGGCAGCGTGGGGCTGGCTGACCGGGAGGGTTACACCTTTCTGGCCGTGTATCTGGGTGTGACGATCGCCTTTCTGGCCTCTCCCATCCTGCTTAAACCTATCCTTAGGTTAATCAAGGAGTACCAGCTTTCTTCACTGGCAGATTTACTGGCCTTTCGTTATCACAGTCAGTTGGCAGGGGTATTGGTGACATTATTCATGCTGACTGGCGCTTTGCCCTATATGGCATTACAGATCCAGGCTGTGACTGATTCTCTTTCTGTGTTAACCGGCGAGACGCAATCACAACTCTTATCGTTTGGATTTTGTGTAATGATTACCATGTTTGCTATTTTATTCGGCGCCCGTCATGTGACCCCACGCGAAAAACATGAAGGGCTGGTCGTGGCAATTGCGTTTGAGTCCCTGATCAAGCTGATTGCCTTGCTGGCTGTTGGACTCTATGCGGTTTTTGGCATTTTCAATGGTCTGAGCGGTTTTTCCAGCTGGCTGGAAAATAATCCCCAGGCCATTGAAGCACTGATGCAACCGGTCAACGAAGGGCCCTGGGCAATGATGATACTGCTCTCATTCTCGGCCGCGTTCCTGTTACCGCGCCAGTTCCATATGATCTTTGTTGAAAATATCCGTTCCGACAACCTACGTGTTGCAAGCTGGGCTTTCCCGCTTTTTCTATTGTTACTGAATCTTTCCATTCCGCCCATTCTGTGGGTGGGACAATTGATGGACCTCAGTTATGGTCCGGACCTGTACGTGCTGGGTGTGGCCATGCAAAGTCAGTCGAGCCTGATGCCGATATTTATTTTTATTGGCGGAATATCGGCTGCAAGCGCAATGATCATTGTGACCACGATTGCGTTGGCCTCGATGTGCCAGAATCATTTGCTATTACCCTTCAGCTTCCCAAAACAAAAAGACGAGCAAGTAGACATTTACCGCTTTTTAATCTGGAGTAAACGTATTCTGGTAGCGTTGATTATTCTGGCAGGTTATTCATTCTACCTGTTTCTGCAAACCCATCAGGAGCTGACTGATCTGGGATTGATTTCGTTTGTTGCGGTGGCCCAGTTTTTGCCGGGTATATTCGGCCTGCTGTACTGGAAGCGCGCCAGTCGTCATGGTTTTATTGCCGGGCTGTTGGCCGGCGCATTGATCTGGGTGCTAACCTTGATTCTTCCATTATTTGACCGTGCGGGCTGGCTGATAGGAACGGCGCTGGAAAACATCATGATCCCCATGTCATCTACCACCAGTGCATTCTGGACATTATTAATCAATACGTTTTTATTCGTCCTGGTTTCTATTTTAAAACCCCAATCTGAGCAGGAAAGGAAAGCATCCGAGGCCTGTTGTAATGAAAACGATGAACGCAACCATGCCATTCCTTTCGCATCGTCAGTCGAACAGTTTGAATCACGCCTTGCGGAAATGATAGGGGGCAAAGTGGCTGCGCATGAAATCAGTCTGGCGCTGAATGATCTTGAGCTTGATCGAAACAACCTGGACAAAAATGAACTTGGCCGCTTACGCTTGCAGATCAGGCATAATCTGTCAGGCCTGGTGGGTCCGGTACTGGCCGGCATGGTCATCAATGAACAACTCGAAGTGGATACCTCCGCCAAGGTGGCTATCGCTGACACGATCCGTTATGTGGAAAAAAGCCTGGCGGGTTCACGTATGGAATTAAAGGAGATGGCGGGAGAACTCGACTCGCTGCGTCGTTTTCATCAACAGGTGCTACATGATTTACCACTGGCCGTAGTTACCATCAGTGCCGAGTTACAGGTTGTTAGCTGGAACCGGGCAATGGAGTCCCTGTCTGGCCTGGAAGAAAATAGCGTCATCGGCTTCACTCTGACAAATCTACAAGAACCCTGGTCAAAGTTATTGCAGAACTTTATTCATGAAGGGAAAACCGTGCACCGTGCTCATGAAATCACGGTAAACGACAAACTGTATATTCTTAATCTTTTCAAGTCTGAAGTGACCAGCAGCCGGGACGATGAACATCACGGTTACGTTGTAGTGATAGAAGACCACTCAGAAATATCAACCCTCGAATCCGAACTCGCACATAGCGAAAGGCTGGCATCCATCGGCAGACTTGCCACGGGTGTGGCACATGAAATCGGTAATCCGGTGACTGGCATTGCCTGCCTGGCTCAGGACTTAAAAGCGATGCCTGATGATAAAGAACTACAGTATTCCAGTATTGATAATATCCTGAATTTAACAGACCGAATTTCTAGCATAGTACATTCCCTGGTCAGCTACAGCCATGCTGGAAACGAATCGCTGCGATCTTTTTATCCAGTACCGGTCTGCAAAATGATCGATGAATCGGTCAACCTTGTTTCTCTGAGCCACAAGGCTAAACATATTAAGTTTATCAATGATTGTCCGGTTGATTGTTTCACAACAGGCGACTATCAGAAGTTACAACAGGTTATGGTTATTGTCCTGACCAATGCAAGTGATGCCTCGGCTGAGGGAGAAAGTGTCAGGATAAATGTAGTACAAAATAACAGCTCAATACAAATCCATGTTATGGATAA
>JANTFY010000241.1 GCA_024763185.1 Gammaproteobacteria bacterium
ATGCCGATCTGGCTCATATCACCCCTATTGGGCTGGATCACCAGGCATGGCTGGGTGATACCCGGGAGCAGATAGGACATGAAAAAGCCGGCATATTACGTGATGATGCAATGGCCATTTGCAATGATAAAAAAGCGCCTGAATCGGTGTTGTCAGAACTGGAACGGCATCATTGCCGTTACCTGCTTAGTGGCCGGGATTACGATTTTGAATGGCTGGATGCCCGGTGCATTCGTTGGCGCTGCGATGATTTGGCATTGACGCTGCCACTTCCTCTGGCAGGTCTACACCAGGCTCAGAATATCAGCGGCGTTGTGGCCGGGCTGTATTTACTGGATTGCTTGCAGGATAAAACACCGGATCAAATTGCCTCTGCCTTTAACGGGGTTTCCTGTCCCGGAAGGCTGCAAGAGGTCAAATCTACACTGCCAGCACGGTTGCTGATTGATGTGGGGCATAATGCGGACGCGGCTGAAATGCTGGCACACTACCTGGATAATAATACAGCCGGTGGGCGAGTAATCGTTGTGTTGGGCATGTTGGCAGACAAGGATGCACTGGCCTTTGTCAGGGCTTTGGATGCTCAGGTGGATGAATGGTGGTTGTTGAAACTGAATGCGCCGCGAGGACTGGATGCACAACAGCTGGCAGACAGAATAAATCCGCTCCAGGCCCCCATGCAGTTGTTTGATTCTGTTCAGGAGGTTCAGGACCATGCCATGTCATCGTTAAATAATCAGGATATACTATTGGTTTGCGGTTCTTTTATGACTGTTGAGGCCGTTTTGAATTCCACCCTCGTTACCCAGGAATAAAATGGAAACACAACTTAAGCAGCGCCTGGTTGGCATCACGGTTATCTTTGCCCTGGCGGTTATTTTTCTGCCCATGATACTGGATGGTTCCGGCCGTAAAATGAAGCAACTTGATATTGCGATACCACCGCCGCCGCAAATTTCATCTCCCATCAAGGTGGAAGAAAAAGTCATAGAGTTGAAGAAACAGGCTGCCAGTCTGCCCACACTGGAGCCGGTCATCGTGGACGAAATCAGCGAACCGCCAGAGACACCAGTGGCTGCAGATGACAAGAAACCCGTGGCTGAGGTTGCACCTGAACCCGTCAAAAAAGAAGCACAGGAAAAATCGCCGGCAAACACTGAGCAGAAAAAGCAGCCAGACAGTCAACCGTCCAAACCCGAGGTCCAGAAACCAAAACCGGAAACCAAACCCCTGTTGGGCGGACAGACCTACGTGATCCAGGTCGGCAGTTTTCAGGATAAAAGCAAGGCCTACAAGGAACGTGACCGTTTGAGACAATCGAAGTTGTCGGCGGTGTTTATCGAGCGTTTCGTGAATAATGGCATCCCCAGTTACCGGGTGCGCATGGGACCTTTCCTGAGCAGGGAAAAAGCACGCATAGTGAACAATAAAATCCGGGCCAAGTACAATATTGAAGGACTGGTGATGAGCTATGAACGTTAGACAAAGAATTATTTCTACCTGACAAAATTAGTCGAAGATTTCTGTGACATGTTAAAATCCCCACTTTATCCTGAAGAGAATGTAGATGGCCTGGTTTGATATTGCGATACTCGCGGTAATCCTGATTTCGGCCCTGATCAGCCTGGTGCGGGGTTTTGTCAAGGAGTCGATATCCCTGGCCACCTGGCTGATTGCCGGTTTTATTACCCTGAGCTATTACCTGGTGTTGGCTGACCTGTTGCTGCCCTATATCGAATCACCGACCTTAAGCCAGGCTGCAGCGTTTATCATTTTATTTATCACCACGTTGATCGTCGGTGCCATAATCAATTTCATGGTCAGTCAGTTGGTCTCTAAAACCGGTTTGAGTGGCACCGACAAAATGCTGGGTGTTATTTTTGGTGCCGCGCGGGGCATTTTGATCGTATCCATGATTGTTTTGTTTGCCGGCCTGACGCCCATGCCGGAAGAGCCCTGGTGGAAAGAGTCCATCATGGTGGACCAGTTTTTAAACGTGGCAGTATGGATCAAGGGGCTGTTGCCAGAAGATGTAGCGACCCGCTTTACTTTTTAACCCGATTCAGGTGAGTTAACAACATGTGTGGAATAGTCGGTATTGTCAGCCAGCAACCGGTTGCTCAGGTTATTTATGACAGCTTGCTGGTGTTACAGCATCGCGGTCAGGACTCGGCAGGCATGGTTACCTGCGATCATAACAAGCTGCACCTGCGCAAGGATAATGGCCAGGTCAGTGATGTGTTCCATACCCGGCATATGCTTAAACTGCAGGGCAACATGGGCATCGGGCATGTGCGTTACCCTACAGCCGGCTGTTCCTCATCTGCCGAAGCCCAGCCTTTTTATGTGAATTCCCCCTATGGCATTTCTCTGGCGCATAACGGCAACCTGACCAACGTAGAAAAACTAAAGGATGATCTGTACAAGGAAGATCGGCGCCACATCAACACGTCTTCCGACTCCGAGGTGTTGCTGAATGTTTTTGCCCATGAATTAAACTTAACCGGTGAGTTGAAACTGACGGTTGATGCCATATTCAAGGCGGTGGCCGCTACCCATAAACGTATCGAAGGCGCCTACGCGGTAGTCGCCATGATCACCGGCCGGGGTATTCTGGCGTTTCGCGATCCGGCCGGCATCCGCCCCGTGGTGTACGGAAAAAGGGAGGACGAAAACGGTATTGAATACATGGTGGCTTCGGAATCGGTTGCGCTGCAGGCCTCTGGTTTTGAAATGATTGCCGACCTGAAGGCTGGTGAGGCTATCTATATAGAAAATAATGGGCAGGTCCATTTGCGGCAATGTGCCGAGAACAGTCGTCTCACACCCTGCATCTTCGAGTATGTTTATATGGCCCGACCCGATTCGGTCATTGATGATATTTACGTGTACAAGGCCCGCCTCAGAATGGGGGTTAATCTGGCGCAAAAAATTCTGCGCGAACGTCCCGATCATGACATCGATGTGGTGATCCCGATACCGGATACCAGTCGCCCCTCGGCAATGGAACTGGCTTATCATCTGGGGGTCAAGTTTCGCGAAGGTTTCATCAAGAACCGCTATATCGGGCGCACCTTTATCATGCCGGGGCAGAAGCTGCGTAAGAAATCCGTGCGCCGAAAACTGAACCCCATTGATATTGAGTTCAAGGGTAAAAATGTGCTGCTGGTTGATGATTCCATCGTGCGCGGCACGACATCGGAGCAAATTATCCACATGGCGCGTGAGGCAGGTGCGAGAAAGGTGTACATGGCATCCGCTGCTCCGGCAGTGCGCTTTCCCAATGTGTATGGTATCGATATGCCGGCAGTGGAAGAGCTCATTGCGCACAATCGCAGCGATAATGAAGTGGGCGATCTGATCGGTGCCGACTGGATGGTCTATCAGGATCTGGATGATCTGATTGCCGCCGTACAAAAGGGCAATCCAAGCATTACGGAATTCGATTGTTCCTGTTTCACCGGGCAATATGTGACCCGCAATATCAGCCTGGACTACCTGGAAAAAATAAAAGCAATCCGTAATGACTCGGCCAAACAGAAGGCTGAAGATCAAACAGTTGTGGGTATGGATTTGCACAACAATGCGTGAGCATCGTCAGTTGCTATGAGGTTGTGGCAACGGCTGCAACACATCCTTCAATCCACACCCCTGGAAGGCGCTGAATTCTCCCGTGATCGCCCCCTTATCTATGTTGACAGTCAGCAGCAGCTGTTAAGTTGCGTGTACGATTCCGATGACCCGCTTCAGTGTTATCCGGTTTCGACTTCCAGAAATGGTCTCGGTCAGCAACTGAACAGTTACCAGACGCCGGCCGGTATCCATAAAATTACGCAAAAAATTGGTGCAGGCGAACCCTTGGGCAGGGTGTTCC
>JANTFY010000242.1 GCA_024763185.1 Gammaproteobacteria bacterium
GATCAGGTGGCCGTCGAGCCGTATCTTTTTTTCTATTGCCGGATTTTCCGGATCAGTGATGTCGATAAAAACAAGATCGGTTTTCGGGTTGTGCCAGATGTAGGGCATCAAAACATCACCGGTGACGGGGGTAATAATGGGCAACCGGGGCCTGACCAGTGCCACCACGATGTTATCCCCCTCGGACAGGTAGATGCCTGAAACGTATCCCCCCAGGTCGAGAGTGGATAGCGGGTTCATGTCCTGTGCCGGCCACGCATCGGCAATGACCAGCTTGTCATGTTGGGCAATGTACATAGTACCGGCACTGTCGGTTTTGACCCGATCGGCTTCATCGACACCGGCTTCCTGGGTGTTGGTCTGGCTGATATCGTCAGGAATTGAGTCGGTACCCCCGCCCACGGTCGAACTCAGGCTGTCTTCCTGAATGGCATCCACCGGTAGCTCCATGATCGGGTCGCTTGCAAGGCGTTGATACCACAGCAGGTTTTCAACCCAATTATCGATCAATTTCTGTTCCAGCGCCTCACAGTTTTCAACCGGTCTTAAAGCCACCTGGGCCAGAGGAGTCTCTGTCTGTTGAATGGTTTCAGACGGGTTGTTGCAGGCTGTCAGTATGATCAGGGCGGCCAGGCCCGGTATCATTAAACGCTTCATGGCAGGTATCTCCATACTTCGCTGGTTACTGCCTAATGATGGGCCTTTGGTTCTTGCCAGGCAAGGGAAAAAGTTGGGTTTTTAAAGAGCACTAAAAATAAAAAAGCCCGCTCAACATTGAGCGGGCTTAAAAACCAGTCCGGTTTTGCGGAGAGCTACAGCAGGCCTTTCAGTTTCATCAACTGGGTTTCGCCGCTGTTATCGTCCACACCGTCGTTATCGTTGATGATATAGACATCCCCATTGGACAGGGCCGCGGCACCTTCTATTTTTTCCGGTGTCAGGCCGCCGGTTGACGCCAAGTCGTCCATCAAGTCATCGACCAGGGTCTTGCTGACCGTGTCACCATTGGATAAACCGTTCACGCTGAATTTATACAGGCGCTTAATGGCGGCATCCGGACCACCCTGGTTGTCACGTTCAATGACCATGAATTCACCTTGACCCAGCGACGTGATATCCGATAGCCCGACCCAGCCGCCGTTTTGCGAAGCGGCGGCTTGCAGTGGATAGAACATAAATTCCCAGCTATGGGAGTTTAAATCGTAAATACCGATTCGCGGATTGCTTTCCAGTGTACTGGCATCCTTTAGCCAGGCGCGCTGGAAGGCGACGTATAATTTACCGTCATATTCGGTGACACCTTCAAACCCGAAACGACGTTGCATGGCATTGATTTCTGCCGGCAGCGTGATCACCTGTTCGATAACGCCGTTGTTATCGGTCTTGAATATCAGGTTGGGCTTTTCTATTGGGCGTGCCTTGGACTCGAAATTTCCGGCTGCCGTGGTGTTAAAGACGGTACCGGCACCTTCCGATGCAACCCAGAAACCCTTGCCGTCCAGGCGTTGAGCGATGCCTTCGGGATCGATATTGACCGATTTGTCAGGGCTGATCATTGCATTCAGGTCGACGTCATCGAAGGTATCGGCATCTTCTTCATTTCCAGAAGTTGCCATGCTGGCAAAGACATCGTTGCTGTCCATGATTCGGGTCGCGGCGGTTAAGCTGGCCGGTGTTTTGGAAGTGTCGATGGTAAAGATACGGTTGCTGCCGTAAAAGCTGTCTTCAACGGCATACAGGATGTTTTCGTTATGATGATCCACTGACAGGCCGGACATCGCACCCCAGGGAATCGGCGTACCGTTCACATTGACCGATTTCAGCGTGGGATAGTTAGCCGGTTTTTTTCCGTACTGGTAAATATTCAGCGCAGAACGCAGCTTGTCGCCACGATTGTCTTCCTCGCTGGCGACCACCAGCAGGTTACGCGAAGGAATGGTCAGGGCCCCTTCAGGGCCTGCAGCAGCAGGTAGTGTCTGCTTGTAAACCGGTGCAGTCGGGTCATTCACGTCGTAAACAAAGACCAGGCTGGAACGTTCTGAATTTACGAACAGGTAGGTATTGTCGCCATACTGACCGGTTTTGACATTCTCCGGTTCATTACCCTTGTTTTCAGAGCGTTTCTCCGGGTAGTGTCCCAGGCTTACGCTCAAGTGTTCCAGTTCATTGCCTGGATTGTGTACCACGTTGCCGTCGGTGTCGAAAATGGTGTAACCACGGCTGCCGCCGTTCATGTCGCCTTCATCGGCCGTGGCGAAATAGCGGTTGTTGATCCAGGCAACCCCGTCGGGTTCGCGTAACCGGGCAGTCAGAGTACCGGTCAGTTCAATCAGTCGGGGCTTGGCTTCACTGGTATCAATGGCATCCAGGTCTGTGCTGTCAGCGGAGAAGTGATTGACGATGGTACCTGTTTCCAGGTTTACCAGCGCAATATGATTGTTTTCCTGCAGGGTGACCACGGCGATATTATCGTTGTTGATATCGACGAATTCAGGTTCCGGATCAGACGGCGCAATAGCGGCAATGCCTGTCAGGTCCACGCTGCTGACCTCGTTATCAGTTAACGCGGTCAGATCCCCGGACAGGTCGATGATGTCCAGCGTGCCGGCGGGTAATTGCGGGGTAATACCGATATCGCCATCGCCAAGATCTTCATCGCGTTCATTTTCAATGGCAACGGCGGCATAGAGGCCATCCGGGCTGACAGCAACAGAATCGGGCTGGCCGGACAGGTTAATGCTGGCAACAACAGTACGTGTGGCAATATTGATGACTTTAAGTTGTCCGGATGTGTTTACAAAGTCAGCCGATGTGTTGACGCCGGCTAACGCAAAATCACCCTTGACGGCGACAGAGGTGGGTTCGCCACCCAGCTCTGTAACACCCAGACCTATGGGTGAGGTGGGGTCTGTAATATCCACAAAGCCGACCTGTTGTGAAGGGCTGTCGGAATAAATCAGTGTATTGCCATCGGCACTGGCAGCGACAATTTCAGCCGCGGTTTCGGTGTCGGTATCGCAGCTGTTGTCAATTTGCTGGCACACCGGGTAGGTGGCTATGCGATTAAAATGACCTGTTCTGTTTGGGCAGCCTGAGAGGCTTGCCACTGAGATGCTGACAGCGATTGCCAGGGCGGACTTTTTAAACATGTTTTCTTCCTGATGAATTAAAAGGTTACGCAGTGTGAAAACTAAAGATGACATTTTGATTAAAAAAACAAGGTATAAAACTTTATTCACCTGCTGCCTGCCAATTCATCAAATTGTCATATAAGCAAGCTAGTTTGATCAATGTTTTTTGTGGTTAAAGTTACCGATGATTGATGTTGAAGCCCTGCTCGATAATTTATTTCCTGACTTCAAGCAGAAAAAGCGGTTGTATAAAACGACAGCCTCTGTGCTGAAACGTATCCTGCATCAGCAGGAAATAAATCAGTTCATTGAATCGCACAAACATTTTATAGGCCTGGAGTTCCTGGATGCGGTGCTGGATCATTTCGATTTTCGTTACAGTCTATCCAACCGTGACCGTGCCAATATTCCTGCCCAGGGTCGGGTCATCATCGTTGCCAATCACCCCCTGGGCTCTCTGGATGGGCTTGCGCTATTAAAGTTTGTTTCTGAGATACGACCGGATGTCAAAATAGTAGCGACCACCGTGTTGAGCCAGATTGAGCCCTTGAAAGATGTATTTTTAAGTGTAGAAAATCTGTCAAAAAAAGGCAGCCAGGTACGCCATCTTAAAAGTATCATGGCTGAGCTGCAACAGGACCGGGCGATCATCATGTTCCCTACCGGCGAGGTTTCGCGTATGCGCCCACAGGGCGTCAGGGATGGCAAGTGGAAATCCGGTTTTATCCG
>JANTFY010000243.1 GCA_024763185.1 Gammaproteobacteria bacterium
TAATAAGGTTCTTTCTCTGACAGCTTTAGCTTATTTAGGTTCAGCCACTTTGATATGGGCTTCAGGGTGGTATTGCAGGATACTGTTTTTGATTTCATCAACCCTGGATTTTGGGATATCAACCATCAGCAGGATTTCACCCTGTTCGATTTCATGTTTGTAATCATCCAGTTGGTGATTATGTTCGTAACCTTTCATCAGGCCGAGCATGGTTGCGCCGATACCGGCCCCGGCAGCGGCACCAATTAACAGGGCGCCGCCACCCAGTACGATGCCGCCGGGTGGAAAGGCGACTGTCAGCAGGCCGCCGAGCAGGCCCGCAGTACCGCCAATGCCGGTGCCCCATTCCAGCCCGTGGGCCAGTTCAGTTTTTTGCCAGACGGTGGCCTCGGGTAAATCCTTCAGCGGCTGATTGATGCTGGCAACCACGTGCAGGTGTTTCTGTGCGACACCCTGTGACTCCAGTTCATTGACAATGAGAGCGGTCAGTTCGACATCGGGTATTAAAAAAAAGAGTCGACGCATGTCAGTTGGCCGGTTGTTTTTTGGAATAGGAATCGATCCATTGTTGCATCAACATCACGTGTTCGTTTTCTTCATCAGCAAAATCGGCGGCCAGTTTACGCACCTCGGCATCCGGGCTGTGTAATGAAATCTGGGTGTAAAAATCCTGTCCCTTGATTTCGTTGCGCAATGCGATCTGTAATACATCGTAAGGCTGCATATCCGGGTTTATCAATTCATATACCGTGGTTTCAGGGCCTTCCAGCCCTTCCCAGGATACGCCCATGGTGGCCAGGTCGGGCAGCACGTGACCGTCACTCAGTTCCTGTATTTCAGCGCCGTGTTTGTCGCTGTACCCCGCCAGCTTGTCGAGTAATTGAGCCAGTTCCTCAGCATGATGTTCGCGCATGCAGGCTGACAGCTCACGCAGGCGGTCGGCGGATTCAAATTCAAGCAACATGGACAGGGCCAGAAAGGCTTCCACCGAATCTATCTTTTCAGGATCAATCATTAATTTAACCCTCGAGCCAGGATTTGCGTATACATCTTCTCGCGCTCCATTGTGCATTTGATTGCGGGGAATATACTATTTAGTACTGTAATGGAATAAAACAGGATTGAAATTGATTTAGCGCAAAAACCCCGGTTGTTATCACGCTTGGTGGGCAATTATTCGAACACTTTTTTATATCTCAGCTATATATAGAGCAAGAAAAAAACAGACATTGTTATGGCATCGGTTAATAGAAGCGAAGTGATGGATTACGGCGGCTTATCCAACCTGGAGATCCTGATTAGTGATGTGAATAAACTGGTCAGCCTGCCGGATATCTATTATCGCCTGGAATCGCTAATTGAGCAGCCGGATTCTACGCTGGATGATTTTGCCAAATTACTCGGCACCGAACCGGATCTATGCGCGCGTTTGTTAAGCCTGGCCAATAGTGCGTTTTACAGTTTTCCATCCAGTATCGAATCCATCAATAAAGCGGTTCAGATTATCGGTACGCGACAAATCCGCGAACTGGTGTTAGCCACCAGTGTGATCAATGCGTTTAATAAAATGCCGCTGGGCATGGTGAACATGAAAATGTTCTGGGAGCATTCGGTCGCGGTCGGTGTTATGGCTAAATCGATAGGCCAGTATTGTCACCTGCCCCAGCCTGAAAGGTTTTACGTATCCGGCCTGTTGCACGATATCGGGCGTCTTATTTTTTATTTGAAAATGCCCGGTTTAATGCACGATCTGCTCATCCAGCGTGAAGCCCAGGAAGAATATTTGTATGTGCTGGAACAAAACAAGCTGGGCTACAACCATGCCTTAGCCGGCGGACAATTGCTGGCTAAATGGCGGGTGCCGGATTCCATCCACGAGCCGGTCCGTTATCATCACGGGGTTGATGCCGCCAGCGATTATTCTGCGGTTACCGCAGCGGTGCATATTGCCGATGTCTGGGTTAACAAATACCAGTTAGGCACGAGTGGAGAGCGCTTCGAACTGCCGGTTGACGCGCAGGCGCTGGAAATCCTTGATTTGCAACATTATGAACTGGATGAGATCTGGAGCCTGGCCGAGGATGATATCAAGGCCGTGTTACAGCAGTTTTTGTCTCAGTAAGTGATATGTCAAAGTGAGAAAGAAAAAAGTGACACGTCCCTGTGTCAATTGGCAACGGCTTCTTCAACAATCAATCGTCATCTTCTTCCTCTAGTTCAGCTTTATCGATCACGCCATCGCTCGGTGTTTCATCGGTTAACTCTACAAAGGAGCCAACAGCCAGTTGACCATAAAAGACATCAGAGGTAATGTCCATATCGGTTTCGTCTTCGTAATCAGCATAGCTAAGGTCGAAAGTCTGGCCAAACAGGGTGACCGTTTGCTCGGATGGGTTGTAGGCAGAGACAGGGCCTTCTATCTGAATGCTGTCAATGTCTTTTCGATCCAGTTCGACTGCATTAATCACTCCACTGCCATCATCGAAGGCTTCAACCTCGACAAAGTCACCCAGTTGGAGTTCGGAGAGCAAGAATGCTTCATTGTCACCAATGTCGTCTTCCATTTCGGTTTGCTCATTGACTCGAACCGTGATGTTATCGCTGCCACCAAACAAGCTGAAACTGACTGTACCGAGATTGGTATTTATATTGCTGACAGGCGCGTGAATTTTGATTTTTCGGCCCTTGAGCTTGATTTTATCCGCGTACAGTACGCCTTCAATCAATTCACCTTCCACTTCTACCTTGGCATCATTTTCCAGGACCAGGCTCGCAGGCATTAAGTCGGGTGCACCGGAAGCATCCACGAGTTGCCCCTGAATGATGAAAGTCTCGGTGACGTCGTTGTATTCTGAAATGTAGCCTTCCAGTTCGACGTCATCGGCGTCTTCTCCCAAGCCATCATGTTCGGCTTCAATTTTCGTTGCTGACAGTAAATCACCTGCCGCATTTAGAGTGCCCTTGACTTCCACATACAGGCCGTCAACCAGGGTATCACCCGGAATGTCTTCGAGTTCAGTACTAACATCAAATTCTATGTTCAGGCCGTTCACCGTAAAGCCGTTGCCAGACAGGCCGATAATTTCTCCCTTGATTTCTATTTCGGTGACATTTGCGGTGAAACCACCGGTCTGAATTTCGATATGGGTGGCAGTGATGCCTGAAGATGTCGTGTAGCCACTGACTTCAAGCAGGTCTCCCACCTGAATAGTGCTGCTACTGAGGTTGTTGTCGTCATTGTCAAAGGTGGTGTCGGCATTCACCAGAACGTCCACGCCAAGTATGGTCAGGATGACTTCACCGGTTACTGGATCATGCGCAGAAGGTATTGCACTGACCGGGCCTTCCAGTTCATTTTCATAGGTGATAGTGTCGGCGGTTCCGGTCAGTCCGTCGGCATTGATTGTGCCGTTAATTTTGACCCGCATGCCCACTCGCAAATCGCTTTGATCAGCGTTGACATCATCATCCACATCGTAACTGGCGGTGTCGGTTTCAAACTTGATGCCATTGACATAAACACTTCCAAAACCGGTAATAATGCCCGAGGTCAGTGTCCCGCCTGTGGCCGTGTCGCTGTTATTACTGCTGCCACCACAGCCTGACAGCATCAATGTGCTTGAAATCAGGACGGGTAGTATGGCCTTGTTAAACGTTATATTGATCATGATTTCCTAACTCCTACGGCTTGTGTTTGTGAAATGATTTATATCTATTGGGAAATAATTCCCAATAGATATATGGGAATATAGTCCCAAAATATAAAATGTCAATAGAAATTGATAGAAGTTAATTCATTACAATCAGGAATCTGTTGAGTTGCGGTAATAAAACGGGAGAAGCCTGTTAAGGCGAAAAGC
>JANTFY010000244.1 GCA_024763185.1 Gammaproteobacteria bacterium
TTCTTTATCTTGTCGTTTATTGTTAGAAACAGTCAAAGCCTGCCAGTCAATCAACAACATGAATAAACCACTAAACTGTTCACGGCGCTGTTGCGTGTTTTCAGGAACGGTGCGACCAAAATAGGTAGGTTTGAATAACAGAAAGTGATGGGGGGCCTGCATAAAACTGGGGGCTTTGACCAACATCAGGCGGTTTTCAGTCATCGCCGTTTCAATTTCATGCTCAATCACATCACTGCCTATCCATTCAAAGCCCATGAACTTTGCCGAGCGTGGAGTCAGGGGTTCGATGAAACTGGTCACCAGATAATGAGGCAGTTCCTCTTGCTTATCAGTCAAATCCAGATTGTGGATTTTAAACTGGCTAAAACCCAGTGCATGCATTTCAGCGATAAACTGGTTTTCTTCCTGTGCAGAGATATAGGTCAGGTACTGGCTGGAAAGAATGAAAGGGTGCTCCTGCAGGATTTTTTCATTAAACGGGGTAAACAGATAAGGATCCATTTCATCACCCGCCTGATTAAGTCCCACCAGTGCATCGAGAATGGCATCGGTTGCTGACAGGTTTTGCGCGATCTGCTGGATGCCAGCCTCAGCCCGGTTTTCAAAGGTTTGTTGAAGCTCGGATTTTTTGGCCTCGAATAACAGCCCTGCTACCAGTAACACCAGTAGCAGGCCAAACAAAACCGTCAAAAACCAGAAGGCTTTATTGGCTGCGTTTGAAGTGGATTCATCCATTATTGAACGCTAATCCTTTTGGCCTTGCGCATTATTTTACGCGGCAGCTGGATACCGGTCGCTTGCAGATGGGGCAGGTTTAACCAGATGTCCCATTTACGGTTGGCGACAATGGGGATATCCGCCGGCGAGAGGCCGTTTAAAATTTCAATTGCTGCCTGGGCTGCCCACTCCCCGTGTTCCTGTGGAATTTTGGTATAGCCAATCGAGCTGAATGGCATCATCCATTCATGACTGGTGACCGTCAGCTTGGTTGCCTGCTCAACGGCATATTTTGCCAGTTCTTTTTTATCCCAGTTTTTAATGCCGGAATAACTGCCCATGACAATAAAATCAGAATGCTGTGCATCCAGGTAGGCCTGCTTCCACTCCTCGGCATTGGCCACCAGGACCCCCTGCAAGTCGATATTCAATTTTTTGGATACCTCTTTCATGCGTTGCAGGTTTTTCTTTTCGGTCAGCGTATCAGCACCCAGGTACACGGCTTGATTCCCGCCACCCGAATATTTCAAGGCCTGCCCAAGCAACACGTCGAGTGGTGCCACTTCAATAATGCCGGTGACATTGGAATAGGGAAAACCATATTCCTTGGCCGTCCAGTTGATACCACTGAATACAAACGGAATGTCGGCATCTTTATAATAGGGTTTAATCAGGTATTTAGCGGCATTATCATCCGAGGTGATAACCACATCCGGATTCCAGTCCGCAATCTGTTTGCGCACCGCTTGCACGGTGGCCTCGATGTGCGCCTTGCTCTTGTTGCGCTTGGTATCCATATCGATCTGGCGTATTTCACAGTGACCGACGAGCACTTTACGCAGGCCCTGCTCCACACCATCTGACCAGGCATAACCCTGGTGGTAAGAAGACACATACAGGCATTTTTGCGCGGAGACAGCGTTCATGCTGAGCGCACAAAGTATCATGAAAATCGTGCTTTTCAGCACTTGAAAAGTTTTAATTTGAAAGGACATTTTTTGATCGATACCGGTAATGAAAGAACCCCACCACTGAGTATAGATCGGCTTTACCCAATAACAATGTCAATAGTGCCGTTAACGGCACTCGAGCAGTGCGCTAAACGTCGGCCAGATCACCTTTATCCTGCAACCAGGATTTTCGGTCCGCGGCCTGTTTCTTGGATAACAGCATGTTCATGATTTTGAAGGTTTTATCGCCGGGTTCGATGGTCAGCTGGGCCAGTCTGCGCGTATCGGGAGCAATAGAACTTTCGCGTAATTGTAATGGATTCATTTCACCCAGCCCCTTGAAGCGCGTAACGCTGACCTTGCCCTTTTTCTTTTCTGCCTTTATACGATCGAGGATACCATCACGTTCGGCTTCATCCAGTGCGTAGTATTTTTCCTTGGCGACATCAATACGATACAACGGCGGCTTGGCAACATACACATGCCCCTTTTCCACCAGCGGTTGAAAATGGCGCAGGAATAATGCGCATAACAGGGTTGCGATATGGGCGCCATCGGAATCGGCATCCGCGAGGATACAGATCTTACCGTAACGTATGGACGACAGGTCGCTGGAGCCAGGTTCAACTCCAATCGCCACCGAAATATCATGAACTTCCTGCGAGGCCAGCACCTGGTCCGATGCCACCTCCCAGGTGTTTAATATTTTTCCGCGTAACGGCATGATGGCCTGAAACTCACGATCACGTGCCTGCTTGGCCGAACCACCGGCCGAATCACCTTCCACCAGGAACAATTCGGTACGGCTGGCATCGGAGCTGGAACAGTCTGCCAATTTGCCAGGCAAAGCCGGCCCGGTGGTGACCTTTTTGCGTACCACTTTTTTACCGGACTTGAGACGTTTTTGCGCACTGCTTATCGCCATCTGTGCCAGCAGGTCACCGATCTCGGCATGCTGGTTCAACCACAGGCTGAACGAATCCTTCGCCACGCCGGATACAAAGGCGGCCGTTTCACGCGACGACAAACGTTCCTTGGTTTGTCCGGAAAACTGCGGATCCTGCATCTTCACCGACAACACGTAACTGACCTTGTCCCATACATCATCCGGCGCAATCTTGACCCCGCGTGGCAGTAATGAACGGAATTCGCAGAATTCACGGATGGCATCGGTCAGGCCGGTACGCAGGCCGTTTACGTGGGTACCTCCCTGGGCGGTCGGAATCAGGTTGACGTAACTTTCGGTCACCGCCTCCCCCCCTTCCGGTAACCAGTTAACCGCCCAGTCGACAGCTTCCTTTTCGCCTTTCATGTGACCGATAAAAGGTTCAGCCGGTAACATATCGAAACCCTGCTGTGCTTCCTTCAGGTAATCGGCCAGTCCTTCCTCGTATAACCATTCATCGGATTCCTTGGTTTTTTCAACATAGAATTTTACTTTCAGGCCCGGGCACAAAACCGCCTTGGCCCGTAAGATATGTTTCAGGCGTGGTACCGAAAAATTGGCGCTATCAAAGTAGCGGGTATTGGGCCAGAAACGGATCGTGGTACCGGTATTTTTTTTGCCGACCTTTCCTATTTCGGTCAGATCGCTGGTTTTATGGCCATCAGCAAAGCTGATGGAATACTCCTTGCCTGCACGACGCACCCGAACATCCACTTTGCTGGACAGGGCATTGACCACTGACACGCCGACACCATGCAGACCGCCGGAAAACTGATAATTTTTATTGGAAAACTTACCACCCGCATGCAACTTGGTGAGGATGACTTCCACGCCTGGAATTTTTTGCTGGGGGTGTAAATCAACCGGCATGCCACGACCGTCATCGATAACCGTCAACGAATTATCCTGATGCAAAATAACGCCTATCTGGCTGGCAAAACCGGCTATCGCCTCGTCAACACTGTTATCGATGACTTCCTGCGCCAGGTGATTGGGACGCGAGGTGTCGGTATACATACCGGGGCGTTTTTTTACCGGATCCAGACCGGTCAGGACCTCGATAGCCGAGGCGTCGTATTGATTGTTCAAGGATAGATTTCCACTGAGTCACTGATTTTTAAGCGCAAAATTATAGCCGGTCAGACACTTATTTGTAACTTGAAAAAATGTTTATTTACCTTATATATTAGCGATCACTTTTAACTGCAGAACACTCTGATGAGCGACTCACCTTA
>JANTFY010000245.1 GCA_024763185.1 Gammaproteobacteria bacterium
GACTGTATATCGGTCTGCTGATGTAGTTGTATATCAAAGATTGAAAATTCCAGTTGCCTCAACATTTGCATGGCAGATTGGAAATTTTTTGCCCTGATCATTTTCTCATAGAGCTCATCAGGCAAGGCCTGGCCGGTTTTATAATGCTTTGCAAACAGGTCCAGTGCCTCGCGTTGCCAGCAAAAATTTTCCATAAACTGACTGGGCAATTCTACCGCATCCCACTCCACACCGTTTATGCCGGATACTTCCGGAACGTCCACCGTGGTCAGTAAATGATGCAAACCATGTCCAAATTCGTGGAACAGCGTAATGACTTCATCGTGAGTAAACAGGGCCGGTTCATCACCGATCGGCGGGGTTAAGTTACAGGTAAGATAAGCCACGGGAATTTGTTTTTTACCCTGTATCACATAACGATTAACGCACTCATCCATCCATGCACCACCGCGTTTATGTTCCCGTGCATACAGGTCAAGATAAAATTTACCCAGTAATTGCTGCTGTTGATCGGTGATCTGGTAGAAACGTACATCGTCATGCCAGACATCAATGTCCTGTTTAATTTCCGATATGTTTATCTGGTACAGATTTTCCACGATCTTGAACAATCCATCAATCACCTGGTTATCTGAAAAGTAGGGTTTCAGGTCTTCGTCTGAAATTGCGTAATTTTGTTGTTTTAATTTTTCGCTGTAATAAGCGATATCCCAGGCCATGAGTTCATCCTGCAAACCCTGTTGCGCTGCAAAATCCTGAAGTTGCTGATATTCCTGTTTGGCCAGGGGTCGGCTTTTTTCAGCCAGTTCATGCAAAAATTTAAGCACTTCTTCAACCGTACTGGCCATTTTGGTTTCAAGTGATAATTGCGCGTAATCGTCAAAACCCAACAGCTTCGCTTTTTGTTGACGTTTTTGCAGAATCTCGACCATGATGTCGGCATTATCAAACTTTTTGTCGGTGACGCCATAATCCGATGCGCGCGTTGTGAAAGCCTCGTAAATTTCCTTACGTAAGGAACGATCGTCGGCATAGGTGGTCACCGCGATGTAGCAGGGCATGTCCAGGGTGATTCTGTAACCATCCAGTGACTTTTGTTGCGCGTACTGTTTTAACATATCCATTGCATAATCGGGCAATCCCTGCAAACGGCGGTCATCGGTCAAAAGAATTTGCCAGGACTGGGTGGCATCGAGCAGATTATTTTCAAATTTCGACTGCAGTTCGGATAAACGTTTTTGCAGGCTTTGGTAGTGCTTTTTGTCATCACCGGAAAGATCCACACCGGCAAGCTTAAAATGCAACAGAGAATCGGTAATGGTTTTCTGTTGTGCCGAAGACAGGCGGCTAAAGTCTTGCGAATTTTTAATGGATTGATAGGCCTTGAACAAACGTTCATTCTGACCCAGTTGTGTGGAATATTCACTGAGCAGGGGCAGGCAGGCATTATAGGCATCGCGTAATTCATCGCTGCTTTTCACTGAATTCAAATGTCTGACCGGCGACCAGGCCTTACTTAAACGATCATCGATAAGTTCCAATGGCTCGATCAGATTTTCCCAGTTATACGATTTTTGTGACTGCAATTGTTCTATTTTTTGCCGGCTTTCGTGCAGGATCAGTTCGATAGCCGGTTTTACTTGTTCGGGTTGTATCTGACTGAATGCGGGTAAATCGTTGATGTGTAACAGGGGATTATTCAAAACAGGGTCTCTTTATTTAATTGCCAGTAGTAAAACATATAACACTAAGAAAAATAATACGAAATAGACGCCAAGGTAGAAGCGTTTGTTTTTCAATATCTGTTGTTCTGACTGGGTGGATATGACAAACGGCTGATTGCTTTCCTGTGGTTTTTGCATCACATGAAGTTGTGTTTGATGGTGTTGTTCACGTACTACCTGTTCGGCATGTTGTCGAATCCTAACCCACTCTTTTCCCTGGATTTTACCATTGTTATTCTGATCAAAAGATTTTAAATAATAGGCCGGTCTTGTTTTCCATAGTTTGACGAGTTCCTCAACCTGTGACTTCAGGGTTTCATTATTGATAACCTTTTGCGTGCTTCTAAAAAAACCGATGACATAAATCGGATCTGCCACCATGATCATCTTCTCGGTAAAGCGGTAGCGACCAAAACCCAGATAAGGACTTAACCAGGAGCTTTTTGTCCTGGCCTGTGATTTTGCCTCTGGGTGACTGCCGTACCAGGTGGTTATGTGCGAGGGGATGACATAGGCACCATCCGGATTGATCACACAGGTCCCAGTTTCATCCTGCAGGTGAAACAGATGGTCGGATCGTTCATTGTTTTGTTCAACCCATACATGATGATTCTTCAGACGTTTTCTTTTTTCAATAATACATTGATACCAAAGGCATCGGCGTTGACTGAATGGTGATGTAATGGACTCTCCCGGCATCATTTCACCGAGGCCTTTTAACTCCACGTATCCCTGTGCTGCCGAGGCTATGCGCGAAGTCGCGGTATCACCAATAAAGCGAAAGCGCTGATAGGTTTGTACAATTTTATATAGCAGAAAGCCAAGAAAAATACAGATAAGTAACAGTTGCAGGTGGTATTCAGCTGAACTCAATCCCTGTACATATTGATCTATCCAGCGTTCCATCCAGCAACCTTCAGATGTCTCCGCTCGTTATTCAGAGAACAGTTTTTTCAGGTTAACATCCTTGATCTCAGCGGCATCAAATTCAAGTAGATCCCTGGCAGTAAAATTCAATAATCTGGCAATAATGATATCCGGGAATTGTTCTATTCGGGTATTATTGATATTGACCGATTCGTTATAAAATTCACGCCGGTCCGCAATGGCCGATTCTAGCGTACTGATGCGGGTTTGCAGGTGTTGAAAGGTTTCATTGGCTTTTAAATCGGGATAGGCCTCAGCAACGGCAAACAAATTGCCCAGACCCATTCTCAACATGCCTTCCGCAGTACCCAGGCCCGCCATATCCTGTGACTGCCTGGCAGAAGAAACCTGGTTTCTGGCCTGCATGACCTTTTCCAGGGTTTCTTTTTCAAACTTCATGTACTGCTTACAAGTTTCCACCAGCTTGGGTATTTCATCATGGCGTTGCTTTAGCAGTACATCGATATTGGACCAGGCTTTGGCCACGTTATGCTTGATTCGCACCAAGTGGTTATAAATATTGATGGCATACACCACCACTACGACAATAACGACCCAAAATACGATTGTTCCTATCTCCATCTTGCTACCTATTTTTACACATCCAGATTGCTGACATTCAGGGCATTGGACTCGATGAACTCACGCCGCGGTTCAACATGATCGCCCATCAAGGTGGTAAACACTTCATCAGCTGCTATTGCATCTTCAATTCGTACCTTAAGTAAACGGCGATTATCCGGATCCATGGTGGTTTCCCATAACTGTTCTGGGTTCATTTCACCCAGGCCCTTGTAACGTTGGATATTCTGACCTTTTTTCGCCTCAGTCATTAACCAGTTATAAACCTCGCTGAATTGCGACACTGATTGCTGTTTATCTGCACGGCTGATATACGAATGCTCAGTGAATAAGTCTTCCACCTGTTCAATAAACTGGCGGATTAACTCGTAGTCGGCATGATTAAAGAAATCTATAGAAAAATTATTTTCATTAGTTATTCCATGCACCTTGCGCGCGATAAAAATGTCGGGTTGATCGTTCCCATTCTGCTTGAGTTGCACACTGTATTTGACCGCTTTATCGGCCGTATCATTTAATTTCTGTTGCAGTTGTTCTATCCAGGTTTGTAGTCCAGTCTCGGGTTCATCAAGCATGGCACTGGTTACCGCCGGCAGGTT
>JANTFY010000246.1 GCA_024763185.1 Gammaproteobacteria bacterium
CGAGTGACCTGGTGATCATCGATTTTTTGCTTGAAATAGTTGACCAGCTCCTGGGCTGACTGGAATCGGGTTTCGCTTTTATCGAGTTCCAGCTTAAAAATCGGGAACTTTTCCTGCACTAACATTTGCTTCATGGTTTACTCCTGAATACATTGCTCAATTTTCATGTGGTGTCATACCTTAAGCAGGGTCGAAAAAAAGCGGACCCCGTTGACCCGGTATAAACCTTCACTCAAGGTAATAAAAATCAGCGAATACAGTTGCAGTGGGCTTTTAATGAAAAGGGTTAAATGATAGCTTTCACCTGTTATTGCCTCGTCCTTGTTTAATCCCGGAGTGGCCATGGCGAAAAAGAAACCCGACATGTTTTGTAAACGACTGGAAAACTGCATAACAAACACTGATTAAAAAAATTTTTCATCATGCTAGAAGCTTCTCCTACTGCCAGCATTGAAATTTTTCAATGTGATTACAATATTCTTGAAATTATTTAGCCGAAACAGAAAACGTGAAAACAAATCAAATTGAAAATGCATGGCGTGGGGCCGAGCGATGTAAGAATTGTGCAATCAGGCATCTTGTGTTGTTTTCCGACCTGCAACACGAGGATTTTGATCGTATTCATCATCCGATTGATGACATCGAGTACGGGCCCGGCAGCCATATCTACATGCAGGGTGATGCAATGCCTTTCGTGTATACCATTCGCTCTGGCCTGGTCAAGCTAAGCCAGCATCTGCCCAACGGCGATACTCGAATCGTGCGCCTGTTGCGTCAGGGTGACCTGGCCGGACTGGAAAGCCTGAATGGACAGCCCTCCGAATATGAAGCCATCACCCTGGACCATGTCAGGGTTTGCCGCATTCCACACTCGGTCATAGAGTCGTTGCGCAGGGACACACCCCGGTTGCACGACGCCCTGATGAAACGCTGGCAAAAAGCACTGAGCAGTGCTGACAGCTGGATTACCCGGTTAACCACTGGCAACTCTAAAACACGTGTGGCCCGATTGCTGATGCTGCTCGACAACAACTCGGAAGATGACAGTTTTTTTCTACCCACCCGCGAAGACATGGGCGCCATGCTCGGCGTCACCACCGAGAGCGTCAGCAAGGTAACGGCAGAATTCACCCGCAATAACTGGTTAAGGCCTTTGGCCCAGCACCGTGCCTGGATCGACAGTGAAGCGCTTGAAGAAAACTTTGAGTAGGATCGGTTAACAAAATGAAGAGTTTGACTGGCTTAAGATAAATTGCATTGTTAATCGCAACGATGCCCGTTTATTTCTGACTTCATAAAATATAGTTGTAAAACAGAACATAGGCAGACAACAGGAAAATGAAAAACCAGCCCGCTGCATATAATTTGTAGTAGCGAATGGTTTTTAATTCATCACTGCTCGTCACCAGGTACGGGAATTTTTTATCGTCAGGGGGTCGAAGTCTATGTGAGACCAAATTATCCCTGTGCTTTTTTTGCAACTCATCGATATACTTTTTCACATCCCGTTTAACTTGTTCTGCGCCTCTGTTCCATTCGTCGGCATCAATCACTCCGTCACCGTTATGATCGAGCGCCATCATGGATTTTTTGTCTTTTTTTAAAGATGACAAGCGGCTGTTCACAAGTTCATTGAAAAGCCTGTGATAATCCCAGCGCAGTGTATCGAACTTTCCATAAACGTGAACCTTGTCACCCTCCGCTATCCACCGGGAAAAGGCAATGTCATACGCTAATGGAAAACTTTTTTTGTGCCTGGTCTCGACTTTCAATTCAAACGGATTGATACGAACCGTTCCGGTTCCATCATCAACAAGAAAACTCGCGCTGGTGGCTACAGGGGTGACATGCCGGCTATTGCCTTCTCCCTGCACAAGACCGTATTCGAACCATACACAAGGCTTGTTGGCACCCGGCGCATGAAAGGCAGGACCCACGTCGGGCCTTGCCGTGCCTGTCAGCTCCACATAACCCTGCGCGGCAGAGCGAATTTTTGAGGTAGGGATATTTTCAAGTAACTTAAAATGCCTGAAATACCTGATGCACAACAACAAACTAAAAACGACAAGTGCCGAGTTTAAGATCACAAAAATCTGCATTTCCATGAACCGAATTCAAGGCTAATGTTTTCATCGATGAACACCACTCTTTATTCCCTTGGCGTGAAAAACAGGTTTATCGTTTCACTGTCTCGACGATAAATTCAGGGTTGTTCATGATCGTCTTTTTAACCGCACATTGCGCTGCCACTTTCCGCAGCACGCCATGAAGTTTTTCCGGAAGGGTGTCGGGCACATGAATGGTGGTAATGAAACCGTTGATGGCCTTTTTTTCATCGCGCTTGACCGACAAGGTAATCTCGATACCCGAAGTATCGATATTTTTATTGTCACAATAAGATTGCACGTAAAAACCGGCACAGGTTGCGATTGAGGCTAAAAACAAATCATAGGGTGCCGGTGCAGTGCCGGTACCGCCAAGCTTTTCGGGCTGGTCCGTCATGATCAGGTGGTCGCCGACTTGGGTAGAAACCTTTTTATTGCCTTCAAGTGTTACTTTTAATTCCATGCGTAATCCTGTGTAGGGTTGGGTTGGGTATCCGGGTGCAGCAATGAAACTCGTGCACGGGAATTATAAAGACTTGCCGGGGCAAGACAAGCTGCCCCAACAAACCCTGTTTGTGTTGATTTGCCCGGAATCATTCCTGGCAGCGTTGGATTCTTACTGCCCGAGTTTCTGACCGCTTTCAAGATTAATCACTTCACCTATCAGGGCGTATTTTCCGCCTTCCATCAGATAGACCGTGCCATTTTTCAAGCTGACCTGCCACAGACCCTCAATGGCTGTTTTTTGCGGCGCCCCTATCTCGACATTACCCAGGCGTTGCCTGAGAAATCTTGTCAACGAGTTGCTCAACGCGGTTTCAACATCGGTTAATGAAGGCAAGGCCGTTACTTCAAATTGTCCGGCCCACTTTTGATACAGTTCATCCGGCCACTTGGACTGAAAATAGGCAATAACCCGGTCTATGTCTCCACTGGATAATTTATCCTTGAAAGGCTGCATGACCCCGCCCAGTTCTATACCGCCCTCCCGGATCGTTCGGCGTAACAAATCCAGGTCGTGGTGCCAGGCATGGGCGGTGCCATTGAGTGGCGGCGGCGGGTAATGGCCATTGGCATCGGTTTGTTTCCAGTTGGGAGTTGCCTCGGCATTTTGCCCGTGGCAGGTTGCACAGTTTTGTTTGAATAATTCAGCGCCCTGCTTTACCTGAATATCGGAATACCAGCGCTCCGTCGGAGACGCCATCACCTGGCTGCTCATCAACATGGCAGCGATCATCATTATTTTTTTAGCCATGGCTACACCTTTTAGTAGAGTTTCTGCAATTGCTGATAATAACGCACATAAGGCACGATACTTTTCATCTTCCTTGCTGTCATACCCTCAACCGCGGGCATATCACCAAATTGCCAGTGATGGGCCTTTACACCCTGCAACCCGGCCCGGTAGAAAGATGCATCATCATGATGAGAAGGTTTGTAAAAGTCATGCAGCAAGGGTGGCCCCTTATCGGTACCGGTCATATCCAGCCCATGGCAGCTGCTGCAGTTTTTTTCAAACAGGAACATGCCTTTGGCATATCGAAACGGAATATCCACTTCTTCCTGAAGTGATTGTGCAAGGCCCATACTGCCAAACAGATAGGCACCAAAAAGTAGAAAGTTAATAAAATTTTTCATGGTATTACCTGGAATTATGTTAAAGGATGCGTTTTCACGCCCGGGCAAACAAAACCTAGGTAATGGGGGGCCTTAATAAAGGTG
>JANTFY010000247.1 GCA_024763185.1 Gammaproteobacteria bacterium
CCCTATTTAATACTACACTCAATAAGGGTTTACCGACGAAAGGAAACAGAAAGAACTCAACCCTGAAAAGCCGCATCGTAGGCTTCGCTTGCATCCATCCACGCCATCTCGATATATTCCAGCTGTTGATCCAATATACTTTTTTCACGTATACGCTGCTTTAGGTTTTCCTTATTCTCATCAAGGTAACTATTGGGATCGGCCAGCTCATTTTCAAGTTGCTGCTTTTTTTCATTCAAACTATCCAGCTGCTTTTCCAGTTTTTTTAATTCGTTGCGTAATGGCTGGAGTTTCTTTCGGCGCTCAGCTTCCTGCTGTCGTTGCTGTTTACGTGAAATTTCATTGCCCGTATTTTTTTTCTCGTTGTCTTCTACTGTCTTTTGTTGCTGGTGTTGTTTTATATAATCCGCATAATCATCCAGGTCACCCTGAAATTCATCAGCTTTGGCATCATGAACCATAATCAGCTCATCCGTGACCGTTTTCAACAGATACCGGTCATGTGAGACGATGACCATCGCACCCGCAAACCCCTGTAATGCAACACTCAAGGCATAGCGCATTTGCAAGTCAAGATGGTTGGTTGGTTCATCCAGAAGTAATAAATTTGGTTTTTTGTACACCAGCAACGCCAGTACCAGTCGGGCCTTTTCACCCCCCGAAAAGGGTTTGACCGGTTCATCAACCCGCTCTCCCTGAAAACCAAAACCTCCCAGATAGTTGCGTAAATCCTGCTCTCTTGCTTCTCGATCCAATGCCCGCAACTGTTCCAGGGCAGATTGTTCAGGATTTAACTGCTCCAGTTGATGCTGCGCAAAATAGCCGATACGAAGATCCTGTGCCTGCCATGCTTCACCGGAAAGTGCTTCCAGCTCACCCGCCAGAAACTTGATAAGGGTCGATTTACCCGCGCCATTGGGGCCAATCAAACCAATCCGCTGCCCAGGCATGAGTTGCATCTTCAGGTTTTCTATAATGGCTTGGCCGCCATAACCAACGGATGCCTCACTAACATTCAATAAACGATCGGGTAACTTTTCGGGCTCAAAGAATTTAAAATGAAAGGGAGAATCAACCTGAGCCTGCGCAATATCTTCCATTCGCTCCAATGCCTTCAATCGACTTTGTGCCTGCTTAGCCTTGGTCGCCTGCGCACGAAAACGGTCCACATATTTTTGCATATGCGCTTTTTCTCGCTGCTGCTTTTCATAGGCGCTTTGCTGCTGGGCCAGGCGTTCAGCCCTGATGTGCTCAAATGCACTGTAATTTCCAGGGTACAAACTGAGCTTTGAATGCTCAATGTTGGCGATATGTTTAACCACCGCATCCAGAAACTCGCGGTCATGAGAAATCAGAATCAATGTTCCCGGATACTGAATCAGCCAGCTTTGCAGCCAGATCACCGCGTCCAGATCAAGATGGTTGGTTGGCTCGTCCAGTAGCAATAAATCAGAACGACACATCAAGGCCTGTGCCAGGTTAAGACGCATTCGCCAACCACCCGAAAAACTGTTTACCGGATTATTGATCTGTTGGGTTGAAAACCCCAGTCCATGCAGCAAGGTCGCCGCACGGCTCTCTGTCGTATAACCATCAATTGCATCCAGTCGGGCGTGCAATTCCCCCAAAAGTTCCCCATCAGCTATTTCCAGCTGCTGCTGAAGATCAATATATTCCTGATCACCCTGCAGCACATACGCCAGCGCACTCATCTCTGACGAAGGGGTCTCCTGCGCTACATGCGCTATTACCCAGTTTGGGGGAATACTGACGCTCCCTTCATCCTGGGCCAGTTCACCCCGGAGCATCGCAAACAGACTGGATTTGCCAGTGCCATTCGCTCCCGTTAATCCAACCTTGTAACCAGGGTGAATACTGATTGAAACACTGGATAATAGTTTTTGAGGGCCACGGCGTAAGGTGACGTCTGAAAGTACAATCATGTAAAGATTTAATATTTAGGTTGATCGACTACCCGGAATTTTCATCTTCCGCGTTCACGGGTTTTAAATAGATCGGGGCAAACGCCTCTGCCTGCACCATATCAATCACCTTCAGTTTGAGCAGCTCCAGCACCGCCATCAAGGTAACCACGACACCCAGACGACCTTCCTTAAAGGTGAACAGGCTTTGGAACTCAACAAAATTATTTCCGCCAGCACCAATTTCATTGAGCAGGGAAAGCACATGCGTCATTCGCTCACGAATAGAAATTTCTTCGCGTTCGATTTCATGATGTTTTTGCATATCGACCTGTTTCAGCACGTTCTGAAACGCGAGTAATAGTTCGCGCATGCTAACATCCGGCTCGGGCTTTTCTTTTTCGGCACGAATCACTTCGACCCGTGATGCAAACTGGTCACGACCAAAGTGTGGCATTTCATCAATATCATTGGCAGCCTGTTTAAAACGCTCGTATTCCTGCAAACGTCGTACCAGTTCGGCACGCGGATCTTCTTCGTCCTCGATCTCTTCATGCCGGGGTAACAACATGCGAGACTTGATTTCAGCCAGCATCGCGGCCATTAGCAGATATTCTGCGGCAAGATCCAGGTTGACGGTACGCATCAGTTCAACGTATTCCATATATTGCTCGGTGATTTCAGCAATAGGAATATCCAGAATATCAAGATTTTGACGGCGGATTAAATAGAGCAATAAATCCAGTGGCCCTTCAAACGTCTCGAGAAAAACCTCAAGGGCATCAGGTGGAATATACAGGTCTTCGGGGGGCGCAGAAATAGCTTCACCCTGTACAATCGCGAAAGGCAATTCGCCCTGGCTATGCAGATTATGGTGTTCGTTATCAGAACTCATTGATTACAGATTCTATTTGTTTAATACACAAACCATTTTACCAATCAACAACAAAGTCATTGATTAAAACCGCGAAAAACGCATCGCTTCAACCACATCATCAAGTGTTTCCCTGGCAACTTCCCGGGCGGCCTCACTACCCTCCACAAGAATTGCCCTGACTGCTGAACGGTCATTCTCGAATTCTCGTGCACGCTCACGAATGGGGGCCATTTCCGCCTGGATCGAATCAATCAGTGGTTTTTTACACTCAAGACACCCTATACCGGCAGAACGACAACCTTCATTAACCCAGTCCAGCGTTTTATCATCCGAATAGACTTTGTGAAGTTCCCACACCGGACATTTTTCCGGGTTTCCCGGGTCGTTTAAGCGCACCCGTGCCGGATCAGTTGGCATGGTGCGGATTTTTTTATCCAGCTCGTCCGGGTCTTCCCGTAACGAAATGGTATTGCCATAAGATTTGGACATTTTTTGCCCGTCCAGGCCGGGCATTTTGGAGGCTTTAGTCAGTTTGGCTTCAGGTTCAGGCAGGATGATCTTGCCCATGCCTTCGAGGTAACCAAAAAGTCGTTCCATGTCACCAACCGATATATTTTGCTGTGATTCGAGTAACGCCTTACCGACATTTAGCGCCTCGTCGTCACCCTGCTCCTGATATCGCTTGCGTAAATTCCGATAAAGTTTGGCATTTTTTTTACCCATTTTTCTGATAGCCGCTTCTGCGCGTTCTTCAAAATCAGGGGCACGACCGTAAATATGATTAAAGCGACGGGCGACTTCGCGGGTTAATTCAACATGCGCTACCTGGTCTTCACCCACGGGTACCATATCGGCTTTATATAATAAAATATCTGCCGATTGCAGCAATGGATAACCAAGGAAACCATAAGTCGCCAGATCGCGCTCACGTAATTTTTCCTGCTGGTCTTTATAAGTCGGTACGCGTTCCAGCCAGCTTAACGGTGTTATCATCGACAATAA
>JANTFY010000248.1 GCA_024763185.1 Gammaproteobacteria bacterium
CTGCGGGATATGCCGATGGGTATCCACGTCATTTAAAAAACGGTTACGTATGGGTGAATGGCGTTCGCGCCGATGTGGTAGGGCGGGTTTCGATGGACATGATTACCATCAATGTCACCGGCCTGGATGTCCGTGCCGGGCAGGAAGTGATTTTATGGGGACAGCAACCACTCGCCGAACATATTGCCCAGTTAAGTGAAACCATATCCTACGAATTGTTTTGTCATACGGGTTGTCACGCTTCGCGCGAATACATAAATACCTGAACCCGAAAAATCAGCTAATAAAAAGCTGGAAAAGGGTGACTAAAATCCGTAGAATCTCGGCTCTTTCAAATCAAGCGCCTGTAGCTCAGCTGGGTGAGAAACAAACGAAATGCCAGTGGCATTTCGCAGTGTTTCGAACGGCCGATACGGATATCGGACTGGAGCCGCTGCTACAGGGACGTAAGAATTGAAAGTTGTAATAGAATACACAGTTAACAATGCGCCTGTAGCTCAGCTGGATAGAGTACTCGGCTACGAACCGAGCGGTCGGGAGTTCGAATCTCTCCAGGCGCGCCATCCATAAAAGAACCCGCTTCACGCGGGTTTTTTTATGGATGGGTGGTTGAGGGTTAGATGAGAACTCCGTTCGACAAATCCGCCAGGAGCGGATTTGAATGAGCGAAACGAACCCCAGAGGGCGAGGGCAGGGATAGCCCGAGTAATCTCTTCAGGCACCTCATGGGCATTCATTTAACTGGCTGATCCACTCCCTGATAACATTCAGCGCCTGGGTATCGACTACCCCGGAACCCAGTGGCGGCATTCGGTATTGACCCAGGTCTTCCATACGTCTAACCAGTATTGAGTTGTCCGGGTCGCCGGGTTTTACGATCACGGGATCTGCTAAGCCCAAAGTCTGTCCTAACGGTGCTTCATTACAGATTCTCGCTTCAGCAAGAGTTACTGACATACGCAAGTCCATGTTGCCACCACCGGGTCCTCCCGGTTGATGGCAGTTGGCGCAGTTGGAATGCAGATAACTTCGTGCCCTGCGTTCGACAGAATAGTTGCTGTCGTCCAGGGCATAGAACTGGGTTGATTTGTGTTCTTCTGTTAACGCGTTGGAAAACACATTGATGGCTTCCAGGGTGATTAACTGGTTCGCTTCAAGAGCGGATGAAGGGTAGGTGAACAGTCGGTTAAATTGCCCGACTTCGGGACCTAAAGTAATGCCGGCCACTGAGGTATGGCAGGCATCGCATTCGGCCTGACTGGGGTAGTGCCAGGTCTGCCCGTTGATATACCTGTCCTTGGCTACTGACAACAGGGTTGCTTCGGTTTCGCTGTCATTCCATTCGTAACTGTAACCTTTCCAGCCATGAGGTTGCGCATGGTGCAGGTACAGCCGGGTTTCAATCACTTGATTGTCCAGCCAGAAGTTCTTGCCTATCACACTGCCGACCGGTAGTTCAAAGCGACCTTCGTCATCAATATCAATGGTGGTGCCATCCGGGATGGCCAGGAAGCGGCCTTTGTCGGCATTGTCTGACCATAACAGTGCATTGATATCATAAGGGATGACATGTTCCGAAAACGAGCTAAGGTCACCTGCCTGGAAACATTGCCAGTCCGAAAGCAAGGCGGGAATCTGTCCGGACTGGTTGGTATTATCCCCAACAATTTTGCGGATACCGCCACCGAGATGCAGAACATACAACTCGCCATCCTGGTCTTCTGCAAAAGAGGCGATATTCAGGCTGGTATCGAGTAACTCATCTGATGTGTATTGATCTGGCCCCGTTTGCTGCAGCGCCCAGATTCTGCCGGTAGAGAAATCGGCGTACAGGTATTGCCCCTCGAGAAAAGGGATAGCGCTGCCCCGATAAACATAACCGCCGGTGACGGAATAACCCACGCTGTGATCATATTCGCTAACGGGAAGCGTCAGGCCGGTCTGATCACAGCTTGGGGCATCGTAACAATGCAGGCCTTCCATGGTGTTCCAACCATAGTTTGAACCATTGGTGATTATATCGATCTCTTCATAACTGCCCTGGCCGACATCTCCCAACCACAGGTTGCCTGTCACACGGTCAAAACTCCAGCGCCAGGGATTTCTCAAGCCATAGGCAAAAATTTCAGGCATGCCTCCACTGCTTGCAAACGGATTGTCTGCGGGAATGCTGTAAGTCCCAGAAGAACCGTCCCCGACATCGATGCGCAACATGGCACCTAACAGTGTATTGGTATCCTGACCGTGTCCCAGGGGATCCCCGCCGGATCCGCCGTCACCCAGTCCAATGTAGAGATAACCATCCGGTCCAAAGCTGATCTGCCCGCCGTTGTGGTTGCTGTAGGGTTGTGCAACCGTGAGAATGATCTGCTCCGAGGACGGATCCAGGGTTGTACCCCCGGCAGCCAGGCTAAACCTGGAGATCCTGGAAACCAGGCCAGATTCATTATTGGTATACGACAGGTAAACGTAGCCGTTGGTGGAAAAATCGGGATGGAATGTCATACCCAGCAAGCCTCTTTCACCACCACTGACCAAACGACCGTCCGCAATATCGATAAAGGTCGTAACCGCGTCCACGTTTTCACTATTTTCGAAACGCAATACCTGGCCGGACTGTTGTACGACATACCAATGGCTGGAATCGCCCGGTGCCTGATACATGGCCAGTGGCGAGGTCAGTGCTGGCAAATCAGGAAAAGGGTTCACCAACTGAATACTGGATGCGACAGGCGGGTTGTCGGGGGCTATGCATTCGGTTGCATTGGCAGGCCTGCTCATCAGGCCACTGTTGCCGCCAGCAAGTAGATTGACCGTGACCGTGGAGACCTTGCTGGCCGTATTTTGATCTGAATCCGTCACGCTGAACGTAACCAGGGTACTGCCAACAGGAAACAGCGAGGGAGCATCATGAGTGATAGTGACAATCGCGCCATCTTCTTCATCATGGGCTGTGGCAGCATCCAGAAAAGCAACAATGGCGGTTTGCGTGGCGGCGACTCCTGAAGGATCTGCCGCGACCACCGTGATATTGCCAGGAACCGACAGCAGCGGGCTTTGGGAAGTCGTCTGAGTGGGTGAATCCTCGGTGTCATTTTCGTTCGGGCTGCAACCCGTCAGTATGAGTACCCCAAACAGGGTCAGTACCCAGAGAAAATTTATTCTATTGAGAAAATCGATCATAAATTGATCCCATGAAAAATTTGAACGAGTGGAAACAACGTGTAGCCGACAGGTTAACCTGATCTATAAAAATAACAATCAGAAGTCCTTATGAATATTTCACAGTTATTTGTAGGGTTTTTATGTTCATACGTGATGTACCTGACCATTCTGTCAGGGCGTTATTTTCACTGCCTTGTGCATGGTTAATATTTAAGAGTATTAATCTATATTAATGTAATGAAAAAGCGCTATTTATAAAAATTGTTTTTAAAACAATAGGTTAAATTTATATAAGTAGTTTATTATAAATTAAAGCTTGACTATATAAGAAAATACTAATATAGTTCGTTTCATCAACTTTTTAACGCATTTATTTTTTAATTTTTTAGAGATTACACCATGAAAAAAATCATCACTGCTGCTGCAATCCTGGTTGCCGCGACTTCAGTATCTGCTTCCGATTTTCCTTTTTTCGGCGACGATTCCAATTCATACGGTAACGGTAACTACTACGGCAACACCTACGGCAACGGTACCGGTGAATACCGCGGTGACGGTTCTGCCCGTGGTGCGGGTCGTGGTCGTGGCCACGGTAACGGCGACGGCGAAATGGACTTCAGCATGAG
>JANTFY010000249.1 GCA_024763185.1 Gammaproteobacteria bacterium
GCAATGCAGAGCATCGTATTGCGATTTTCAGTCAGGAGCTTGAGCCCCTGCTTTACAATAACGCGGCCGTGTGTGAATTGATGTCAAATCTGGCGCGGAAAAATCGTCATTCGGCAATTAGAATTCTGGCCCAACAGACTCGTTCTGTTGCTGCAGATGGTCATTGCCTGGTTCATCTGGCGCAACGACTCTCTTCATCGGTGCAAATTCGCATTCCCTCGACACCGGAAATACAGCATTTCAACAAAAGCTGGCTGATCATCGACAATCATTCCATCATGCAGATTGATAACCCGGATCGACATGAAGGCTCAGTCATCGAACATGATCGATTGCATGTCAAAACCCAGTTGGAATTTTTTGATCACGCCTGGGAAAACAGTCTTCCGGATCCGAACACGCGCAGACTCAATATATAAAGGCCCGGACTTCATGGCCCCTGATATCCGGCCCTAGTTAAGAATGTATCGAGCCACTGCACACAGCCTGTCGACGACAGTTATTATATCCCCCTCCTGCGTGCGATGATTGGTAATCGCGGCCCGTATAATCCGATAACCACCCTGGCGTGTTAACGATAAAACAGCCTCACCACTTAGCTGCAGCTGCGTAACGATTTCCTCGCATTGCCTGTTCTGTGTCTCGATATCCGCATCACTGTGTAATTTAAACGTCACGATGGTCGATACCGGCTGGTTAACCAGCTCGAATTCGCTGGATTTCTCGATATGCTGTGCCAACAACTTGGCCAGGTGACAATTGAAACCGACCGCCTGGCCCAGCTTTTTAATGCCATAGATCTTTAGGGTAAACCAGACTTTCAAGGCCCTGAATGAACGTGACAACTCAAGTCCGTAATCACAATACCAGGGCTCTCCGCCAGCGAGGGCCTTGCCGTGCTTGGCCAGGTAGTTGGGACGAATCGAAAATACCTGGCGCTGAAATTTTTCATCCCTCACCAACAAGGCACCACTATCGTATTGCACATACATCAGTTTATGAAAATCAAAGGCCAGGGAATCGGCCAGTTCCATACCCTCGGTTAAACTGCGGTAAGGCTGCCCGGCAATTTTCATCCACGCGCCGAAAGCCCCATCAACATGCATCCAGCACTGGTACTGATCGCATAACTTGCGTACGGAGGTAAAGTCATCGAATGCCCCGGTATTCACCGTTCCAGCATTGGCGATGACCATAAATGGCCTATACCCGAGTTCTCTATCCTTGTTGATCTGTTGCTCGAGTTCCTGCAGATTTATCCGGTTATCAGCATCCGTGGCAATGACGACCAGATTATCCGAACCGATGCCACAGGTCTGGATGGCCTTGATTATGGAGCTGTGCCCTTCAATAGAAGCATAACAGCGCAACGGTGAACTGACGCCGAAAAATCCTTTTTTCTTGTGTTCCAGCCCCAGTTTCTTGAACATGGCTATTTGCAGCGCATACTGGGTGGAGGCGGAGGTGCCTGAGGTCATCAAACCGCCACTGGACAGAGGAAAATCCAGTATCTGTTTACACCAGTCCATGACCTGGCGTTCGATATAAACCGCCCCGTGGTCCCTGCCCCCGCAATTGGAATTCATGGTGCTGATGGCAATTTCCGCCATCATGGCCGCCATATTGCCACTGCCCTGCACCCAGCCAAAAAAACGGGGATGGGTATTACCAGCCCGGTAAGGCCTGATCTGTTCACGATAAGCCTCTACGACCTGCTCAGGCTCGGTCCCCCGTTGTGGCGGCTTTTCCTGTTTTAACGATTGTTTGAGCGATTCAGGTAGGGGCTGCCAGACTTCAGCGTCGATGCTACGAGCAAGTTCCTCGATCTCCTGAGCGGTAAATTCGGAAATATAACGCGAGAATTCATGCCAATCATCGGGGTCTAGGTTATCACTAAAATGCATATTGGATCAGTGGGCCGCTTACCCTGCTAGGACCTTTTAACACTCATTGAAAACCGAGGTGTTGTATTCTTAATCGCTCCAGTTTTCCTCATGCCGATAAGTCCAGGTCAGGAACCCAATCAACACAATAAAACTGAACACAAAATAGGCCAGCATCAGCTTGTTCACATAGCTGGTTGATACCTTCAAATTGATAATCGGGTAAATGATTTCAATCACTGCTGCCACCTGGCCGGGCGAAGAATTCAAATGGCATTGCTTGCACGCTTCACGAAAAGTCGCAGGATACAGATATCGAAAGCGATCATCTTTTTGAACTATTTTCTCCTGTCCGGATTTGAACACATCGAAGATCGCCAGATCATTGGTCCGGCGCATGGAATCCACCTTGTTCTCACCGAACAGTTCGGCAACTACCTCGCCACGAACGATAGAGGTTATAAATCCAGGACCTGTTTTACTCATCCTCTTGGCCGCTGCTTCTATGCCCTCTCTGCCCTTGCCGGAAAGCATTTCCGAATACATGGATTCAAACACCATTTCAGAAATATTGCGGATTTCATCGTGAGACATATCGTGATAGGCACGGTCTTCCAGTAGCGCAGAAAAAAGGTAAAAAAGCGCCAGCGAAATGACCACGTATACCAGCCCCACTTTAATAAGAAAATTCTGGAACTTTCGTGCGTTTTTTTGGCGTGTCTGCAGCGACGGCTGCTGATTATTTTGTGGCTCTTTATCCATCTGCTTACCTGATTAATTATTGGTTTTCGGCTACTTTACTGTTCAAATGAAAAAAAATGAAGCCGAATTATACGACTAACTGCGCTGGGTCAACAAAACCCTTTGTTCCGGGTCAGTAAAAAATGATGGTTTTCGTGCCATCCACCATAATCCTGTCTTCCAGGTGGTAGCGTAAACCTCGCGCCAGAACCTGCTTTTCAATATCCTTGCCTATCCTCACCAGGTCTTCTATTTTGTCGGAGTGATTCACCCGTTGAATGTCCTGTTCAATAATCGGACCCTCATCCAGGTCTTCGGTAACATAATGGCAGGTCGCTCCAATCAGTTTGACACCACGATCAAAAGCCTGGTGATAAGGTTTGGCGCCGATAAAAGACGGTAGAAAACTATGGTGTATGTTAATCACCTGGTGCTGGTAGCGTTGACAAAAATCAGCTGGCAGTATCTGCATATAACGCGCTAGAACGATAGTATCGGCGCCGTACCCCTGTATGATCTCCTGCATTTGATCAAAAGCCTGCACCTTGTTCGACTTATCCACCGGCACGTGGTGAAACGGAATATCACAACATTCCACCTGGCGACGTAAAGCGTCATGATTGGCTATGACGCAAGTGAACTCACAGAACAGGTCGCCACTGCGCCAGCGATCGAGCAGATCAGACAGACAGTGTGAGGCATGACTGGCAAACAACGCTACTTTTTTGCGTTGCTGGCTGTCAACTATCCTCCAATTCATGGAAAATTTTTCCGCCAATGTCTTAAATGCATGTGAGAATTCATCCACGTCAAATGGCAGCGAGTCGGCACGAATTTCGATGCGCGAATAAAACCAGTTATTGCCCTCTTCCGAATGCTGGGCCGATTCGGTGATCCAGCCATTGTGTTGCGCAATAAATCCGGTTACTTCAGCCACCAGGCCGGTCTGGTCGGGGCAGTCAAAAATCAATCGGTAGGTATGAGTCATTAAAATTTTATATGTGGCAATCTGTTTTAGGCCAAGTTTAACAATTATTGCTCATGGTTACTCTTGCCTGTTTTAAATATTCAGTGCAAATTCAAGCACTTCAGCACGATTCGAACTGACCTTCATGTCCGGCAGGCTGTCCAGCATTTTTTTGCCGTAGGGTTTGTCACGCA
>JANTFY010000250.1 GCA_024763185.1 Gammaproteobacteria bacterium
CGGGTAGCGGTTGATGCATTAAACGCAGGCTCGGATTTATTATTGATAGCAGACACAAGTGATCAGGTCGAAAAAATTATTTTGGCAATCAACAATGCGGTTCACAAAGGTGAACTTGCTGAATCAAGGTTGGTAGAGGCCGCGACAAAAGTTCGCAATCTAACCCACAAATACAACGCGTTTGTTGCGTGATTAAATCCTGTAAAATCAGATTCAATGCGCCTGGAACTATTTAAAGGCAGGTTTAAAAAGGTGTCAAATGGAGTAGCCGATTAATATGAAGATCATTTCCTGGTTACTGATAATATTTGGATGATTGCTTTTAACCTCTTTGTTCACGGTGGGAGACGAAGGGAAAAAAGATTATTACTATATGTTTTCTATCGCGCTATCTTTCGTGGTGTTAGGTGCTTTAGGCAAAGAATATATCAGGCAGCACTATCATGGGGGTGCCCCGAGTATCATCGGTGTCATTTTTGTTTTGATAGGACTACAGTTTATGGTTATGACTCTGGAACAATATTTTCATGGCTTCGATGATGAGCTTGTCCGTGGTGGGGCTATAGCGGTACTCGTGTTTCTGCTACCTGGAATAGTTTTGCTACGATATGGACACAAGGCGCATAAAAAAATTAAGTCGATCACCTCTCCGTCTTAGGGAGCCTCTGATTAATTAGTCATTGCGAGGAGTGACAGCGACGTGGCAATCTATGAACATCTGATTTTTAAAGGAAGATTGCCGCGCTGCCGCTCGCAAAGACCACCTCGAACGAATTAATCAGAGGCTCCTTAGTATTTATTGATATTATTTTTCTTCCTGCTGATGTTCTATCAGGTCAAGTTCCAGCTTCGCTTTGTCGACAAATTCTTTGGGTAATTCATTCTGTACGGAAACCCCAAGTTTCTGGAAGTCTTCCACCTTTTTTACCAGGTTACCGCGCCCAGACATGAACTGGCTCATGGCCTTGTCATAGGTGTCCTTGGATTTATCGATCTGTTTACCCAGCGCCTGCATGTTTTCCAGAAACAGACGCAACTGGTTATAGACTTTTGCGGCCTGTTCGGACAGCTTGGCGGCGTGTTTGTTTTGATCTTCAAATCGCCATAATTGGCGCACGATATTAAGACTGGTAAGCAAGGTGGTGGGGGTGGTGACCAGAATCTGTTGTTCGATAGCAAATTGAAACAGTGATTCATCATGACGTATCGCTTCGACAAAAGCCGACTCGATAGGGATAAACATGAAAACCATTTCCGGGGATGTAAGGCCGGGTAAATCAAAATAATTTTTATCGGACAACTCCTTGATGCGTGATGTCAGTGCCTGAATATGTTCCTTGATGGCCTGGCTGCGTTGGTTATCATTTTCGGCATTGACGTAGCGGGTATAGGCATTCAGCGAAACCTTGGCATCGATGATCAAATGTCTGTTATCCGGTAGGTAAACGATGACATCGGGTCGACGACGACCGTCCTGGGTATTGAAGCTGACCTCGCGCTTATAATCCTTATCCGCCTGCAGGCCGGAACGATCCAGTACATTTTCCAGAATCAGCTCACCCCAGTTACCCTGGGTTTTTTTCTGACCTTTTAGCGCAGTCGTAAGCTGGTGCGCTTCGTCGCTAATCTGCTGGTTGAGTTGTTGCAGGTGTTTAAGTTCTGACTTTAATTCCTCGCGTTGTTTGAGCTCGTGCGTATGAATATTCTCCACGCGAGATTTAAATTCGCTGACCTGCTGACGAAAGGGTTGCAGAAACGTTTCCAACCCCTGTTTACTTTGCGAGGTAAATTCCTTCTGGCTGGTTTTCAGAATGTCTGCCGCCAGGTGTTCAAATTCTTTTTTAAGCTGGGCTTTATTTTGTTCCAGTTGCTGCAGTTTTTCTTCACTGTGTTGACGCTCTTTTTGCTGCTCGACCTGAAGTTTCTTGATCTCGGTTTGTGCCAGATGAAACTGCTGACTGATATCCTCCAGTTTACGCTGCACATTGTCTCGTTGATGAATAAGATCATCGATATTGGCCTGTAGGTGTTCTATACGCTGATGGCTGAGCGCCAGGTCAGTGGTGAATTGTTTGAGTTGCGATTCCTCCGTGGATAACTGATCCTGGGTTGATTGCAGCTGCCGGGTTAAATTCTGCACTGCCCTGTTTCGATAGATAGAGCTGATTGCATAGACCATTATGGCGGTGATCAGTGCCGGCCCTAACATGAGCAATAGATAAAATTGTTGTTCTGTCAGCTGCATAAAGTGTGTGAAATCAGGGTCCGCGTTGAAGCGTTATCGAAAGCTTAAAAAGTCGGTTAATTGTAACAGTTTTTATAATCCTTCTGCAGGCAGCGCTTTAGGCACTATCTATCATCAAAACCACAGATCCTGACTCTGTTGCCGCTTGAATCAATAAAATCATTTCTATCTGCTATGCTCAAAAGAATCATAAAAATGGATACTGCAATGCCAGACTCAGATATCACCTTGGAACAACTGTTAAAAACCGATAGCGAATTAACCTCCTTGCCTGAAATTTACATCAGGGTTTCAGAGATTCTCGACAATGAAAATTCGAACGCCAGCCAGATTGGCCAGGTGGTAGAAACAGATCCGGCATTGGCCACGCGTATACTTAAAATGGTCAACAGCGCGTTTTACGGCTTTCCGAAAACCATTTCCACCATTTCACAGGCCATCTCGATTTTGGGCAGAGACCGTCTGCGACAAATTTTAATCGGCACCATGTTGGGCGGCGTTTTTGGCAAGCTGGATAACAAGGTCTCGTTCATGGAAGACTTTTGGCAGCACAGTGTCAAAACCGCCATTCTTGCGCGTCTTTTATGTCGCCATTCCCCGGTTGATGAAGAGGCGGAATCACTGTTTACCGCGGGCCTGTTACATGCCATTGGCCGCTTGATTATTGCGCAACAATTACCACAACAGGCGATAGCAATTCAACAAGCAACTGAGACGGAAGATGTGGATCTTTACCAGGCCGAGCAGAAAATTCTTGGTTTTACCCATTGCGAGGTGGGCGAGGCTTTTATTCTAAAATGGGGACTGCCAAAGATATTGGCCGATATCGCCAGGTATTACCATACTCCCGAGTTAGCCGAAGAATACGTGCCAGAAATCAGGCTGGTTAACCTGGCCAGTCAGCTGACTTTCCTGGTGGCACCGATAGAACAGCAGGAGGTGGAGTTTGCCCTGGATGATATTAAAGACTGGCAACAGAATGGTTTGTCCGTCGAACAAATAACCGAAGCCTGCAGCATTGCCGATGAACAGGTTTACGAAGTAATGGATTCTTTTGGCATGGGACAAATGACCATCGAAATCGATGATTGAGTTTTATTAACCCGGTAACTGCAAATACAAAAATGGGTGTATTTACGGCACGGGCTGCCGGATAATAAGACTTTAAGTCCCGCGTAAAAGCAGAATATCCATGATTCAATTATTATTGCAGGGACAGGTACTGGTTTTTGCACTGATCCTGTTTTCCTTGATTTTTTCCCTGACCTTCCACGAATATGGCCATGGCATCGTGGCCAAGTATTTTGGCGACCGAACCGCGGAGTTACAGGGTCGCCTGACCTTGAACCCGCTGGCGCATATTGATCCGTTGGGTTTGTTGATGGTGATCATGATCGGGTTTGGTTATGCCAAGCCGGTCCCGACCGATCCGCGCTATTACAATTCGCGCTGGGGGGTATTGTTTGTCGCGGCGGCGGGTCCGTTTATGAACCTGCTCTTGGCATTTATTA
>JANTFY010000251.1 GCA_024763185.1 Gammaproteobacteria bacterium
TAAACGAGGCGTGGAAAAATACACCCATCGGTTCTGCAATACGCGGTTTAGTGAACTGCAGTTTGATTCTGCGCAGTATGCCATTATCTGCCTGTTGTTGTTACGCGGGCCACAGACACCGGGTGAGCTGAGAACGCGTAGCAGTCGTCTGCATGTGTTCGACGACAATGATGCCGTGGTGCAGGCGCTCAATGGCCTGATCGAACGCGAGGGCGATGCGCTGGTCATCGAGCTGCCCCGTACCCCGGGACGCAAGGATCCGGAATACACGCACCTGTTCAGCGGTCCGGTCGATATAGAAGCCTATCAAAGCAAAGTTCAGGCGCATAAAACCAGCCGGTCATCGGATCGAATCAGTATGAGCGAACTGGCGCAGCGTGTCACAGACCTGGAAACTGAATTGGCTGAACTCAAAGAATTGTTGAGTAAAGACTAGGCGACAATGTCTTCTGTTTCACAATTGGCAGGCAAACAACAAGGCATCTTCCTTGCCGTTTTCAGTCGGGTAGTAATTCTTTCTTGAGCCAATTTCATTGAAGCCCGATGCCAGGTATAAATGGATGGCCGGCTCATTACTGGGGCGTACCTCGAGCAGTATCATCTCGGCAGATTGCAAACGCGCCCGATCCATCAGGTGGTGCAGAATATGTTTACCAATGCCCTGGCCCTGACTGGTTTTATCCACGGCCAGGTTGAGTATATGGCTTTCGCCAGCGGCCACCGATAACACACCATAGCCGATGATGATATCACTTAGCATGACCACCCAGCAGTCATAACCGACACGAATACAGTCGGCAAAGATGCCCTTGGTCCATGGGAATGGGTACAGTTGTTCCTCGATTGCCATGACACGAGGTATGTCTTCCGTTTGCATTAAACGAAAGTCAATCTGCTGCATGGTTTAACAGGCGTCTCAAGGTTTTTAAATCCTGCCAGACCCTGGCCTTTTCAGCCGGATTGCGCAACAGGTAAGCCGGATGGTAGGTAACCAATAACGGGATATCGGTTGCAGGCAGCACATGTTGAATACCGCGCAGCTTTCCAACCGGTGTTGAGTTCTGTAACAGGTTTTGAGCAGAAATACGACCCACTGAAAAAATCACTTTTGGTTTAATTAGTGCAATTTGCGCACGTAAAAATTGAGAGCAGGCCTGGATTTCCTCTGGGCGCGGGTCACGATTATTCGGCGGCCGGCATTTCAGGATATTAGTGATGTAAACTTTTTTGGGGTCAAGGTCGATGGCCATCATCATCTTGTCGAGTAGTTGTCCGGCGCGGCCAACAAAAGGCTTACCCTGAAGGTCTTCTTCGTGGCCGGGAGCCTCTCCAATAATCATCAGATCAGCCTGCTCAAAACCCTTGCCGGGTACCTTGCGCGTGCAGGAATCGGCCAATGCACAGTTTCGGCAGGCTTCTATCGAATCCAGTAAATGAGGCCAGTCTGATACATCAAACTGTTGCTGTGTTGGAGGCGCAACCGGTTGGACGACTGGTTTTGAAACTGGAGCATGTTCTCCGACTTGGGGTTCGGCGGGTGAACTTGCGGGTAAAACGTCAGGATTTTGCAGGCTGTCAGAAACAGGAAACTCATCCGTCATCGGCACCACGGACGAGCGTTCCTGCCATCGGGTAATGCCGATACCACGCAGGCAGTGCTGCTGGCGTGGTGTCAGCATGGGCGTCTACTTATCACTATACTTCACCGCGCTGGGGGTGAGTGCGTTGTTCACTGGCAATGACCTTGTTCATGGCATTGACGTAAGCCTTGGCCGAGGCAATGACGATATCGGTGTCGGCACCCTGTCCGTTAATGATGTTGCCATTACTGCGAACACGCACGGTTACCTCACCCTGGGAGTCCGAGCCGGTGGTGATATTGTTGACCGAATACAGCTGCAGCTCAACGCCCGAACTCATGATGCTTTCGATGGCCTGGAATGAGGCGTCCACCGGGCCACTACCCTCGCATTGGGCCTTTTTTTCCTCACCGTGTATGCTCAGGGTGATCGATGCATTCGGCGTTTCTCCGGTTTCACTGCACACCGACAGGCTGATCAGCTTAACCGGTTCATTCATCATTTCACTACTGGACTCGGTGACCAGGGCCTGCAGGTCTTCATCGAAGATTTCATGTTTCTTGTCGGCCAGGGTCTTGAAGTTGGCGAAGACTTCATTGAGTTCTTCTTCAGATGAAAACTCGATATTCAGTTCGGCCATGCGGGTCTTGAAGGCATTTCGACCGGAATGTTTGCCCAGTACAATTTTGTTGGTACTCAGACCGATATCCTGGGCGCGCATGATTTCGTAGGTTTCGCGCGATTTCAATACGCCGTCCTGGTGGATGCCCGATTCGTGGGCAAAGGCATTAGCGCCGACAATTGCCTTGTTGGGCTGTACGGCAAAACCGGTGATACCGGACACCAGGCGCGAACAGTTCATGATCTGCGTGCTATCCAGACTAGTGTCGCAGTCAAATACATCCTGTCGGGTGCGTACTGCCATCACCACTTCTTCCAGAGACGCATTTCCGGCACGTTCACCCAGGCCGTTGATGGTGCATTCCACCTGGCGTGCGCCATTGCGCACCGCAGCCAGCGAGTTCGCCACGGCAAGCCCCAGATCGTTATGACAGTGTACTGAAAAAATGGCCTTGTCCGAGTTTGGTATGCGCGTAACCAGATCGTTGATCAAATTACCGAACTGGTGCGGAATGTTGTAACCCACGGTATCGGGGATATTGATCGTGGTCGCACCTTCCTTGATCACGGCTTCGATAATGCGGCACAGGAAGTCTGGCTCCGACCGGCCGGCATCTTCCGGTGAAAATTCAATATCGTCAGTGTACTTTTTAGCCATACGCACGGCTGCTATCGCCTGATCCACGACCTGGTCCGGGCTCATGCGCAGTTTCTGTTCCATGTGGATGGGCGAGGTGGCAATAAAGGTATGGATGCGACCGGAGTTGGCGGGTTTGATCGCTTCGCCGGCGCGATCAATATCAATTTGTTTGGCCCGCGCCAGGCCACAGATGGTGCTGTCCTTGACGGTGTTGGCTACGGCCTTGACCGCTTCAAAGTCACCATTACTGGCGATCGGGAATCCGGCTTCGATGACATCGACCTTCATCTGTTCCAGTGCCTTGGCTATACGGACTTTTTCATCTGCAGTCATGGAGGCGCCGGGGCTTTGTTCGCCATCGCGTAAGGTGGTATCGAAAATAATTAATCTATCTTTGCTCATGATGGTCACTCTGAGTGTTTGCGTTTATTACGGATTTGTTTTTTTGCGCGTATGACCTCGCCAGGTTTCTGTTATCTGCCTTACGGCAGTAGCAGACTTGGAAGCAAAGATGACAGGCATGTACGCAGGCGGGCCAGCTCGAGGAACTGTTTGGAAAAAACTCTGTTTTGCCCGTGGATAGATGTCATGAGCGGAATATAGCGAAGTCTTGGTTTATTGCCAAGTAAAAAATGTTAATCGGATGGATAGTTGAGATTTAGCTGTTGAGTTGAGCTCTGCGCTGACGTTTCCGGGTCCAGCGAAAAATGGCTAACACCGGTCCTGATATCATGTAAAGGAAAAAGAAGATAAATAAAACGGTTGGTGTTTCAATCGTGAGCATAACGAAAATCAACACAATGATCAGTACCGAAATAAACGGTACTTTTTTCTTTAAATCGAAATCCTTGAAGCTGAAATAGGCGAACCTGGAAACCATTAACAGGCCGGC
>JANTFY010000252.1 GCA_024763185.1 Gammaproteobacteria bacterium
GCCTGGGTCATGGTGCTCATATCCTTGCCCATGTTGAACATGAAAAGGGCCATGCCAAGGGCTGCGATAGCGGCAAATAGCAGCACCACGACGATGCCGAGGTTTTTAATGATGCCGGGAGAAGGATTGTTATTATTCATGATATTTTCACCTGGGTAAGGGCCGTTTTAGTATGATGGGTTACGTAAAAAATGCCATGGGTTTGAGGCTTTTCTATCGGTAACGGCTTATTATTCTATTGATAACTATTCTGTGGTATCTGCATAAGCAGCGCAACAGTATTAGTATCAACATTAAGTATTTTCAATAAGACATTGAAATATAGCAAAAATTAAAATATTGGTTTATATCGAAAATGAACTGAAGCCACTTTGAATGCTAACTGTTATGAGCATTCAAGCTTTTCTGGCCAGTCGATAACAATTCAGATCGTCTTAAGATGGGTTGAGTTAAGAAGTCATTAACACCTTAATTTAAAACAAAGGGGGAATACATGGATCAGCAAGTCAACACAGAGGCCACTATCGAACAGGATACTGTGACCAGAGATAAGAAGTGGGAAGTCCTGCTTAAATATCCGCATCCACTGGAAGATTACTGGCATAAAAATGACGGACCCTGGCCACAACCCGCACCGGAAAACCCGGTGGGCCAGATGGCGGAAGTTATCCATTTACCAGAGCAGGAAAAAAACGACTGGAGAAAATACGTTGGCAACATGTACATCCGCCGTGTATTAACCCAATGGCCAAAGGGACTGTGGTATGCGCTGACCCATCATCGTTATAAAAACTTTGATGACAACGCGTTCAATGAAGAGATAAGCGAAGGACTGTACAGCAAGTTTCTTACCGAACTGGATGAAGGCGATTTCGAGCGCTTTAAACACTATCTGCCTGACCTGGATCCGGATGCAGAATATAAAAAAGCAGATTTCAGCTGCATGGAATCGGTTTCCCCTCATTGTTTCAAAGGCATGTATGCCGCTCCCACCATCACCCTGTTTAAAAAAACCGGGCATCAACAGGCCGGCAAGAGGTACCAATGCCTGGCCATATATTTATACGAAGGGCAGGAGAGCAAGCAAGGCGATGAGATCAAATTCACCATCACCCGGGAATCACTATTTACCGCCAACGATGGCGAAGCCTGGCATCTGGCCAAATATTTCGTTCTGCAGGGTGCGGTGCACCGGGTTAACCTGACCGAACACGCAATCCTGCATTTTCCCTATGACTGCATTAATGCGATAACGAAATCGATACTGCCCAAACAACACCTGTTGTTCCAGTTATTGATTCCCCATTTTCTGTTGTCGCTGGGCGTCAACAAGGCCGTGCTGGAAAATCCCGGTTCTTTGATAAACCGCGACCGGCATAAGTTTTATTCACCGTTTTGTGCAGAAGGCATTTATATTCGCCGCCTGTTGCCGGATGGTTATATCGGTCGCGGCACCGGCAAGGAAAATGCCTATCCTGCTTACAGTTTTCCATTGGAACCGAAAATACCGCCTTCAGAATATGGTGAATATCTACAGGCCTATTACAATGTTTTTGCCGAATTCGTGGCGAAGGTACTGGCCCATATAGCGGATGATGATGAGGAAAGCTGGGAATATATTGGCTTGTGGGCCGAGTGCATCCGTGAGTGGATGCCGGGTTTTCCAAAACGCGAAGCATTGATCGACAACAGCAAGCCAAAGGATCGGGAATTGCTCAATCAAGCGGTGACCATGATCATGTGGGACCTCAGTGTGGCCCATGCTACCGATCATATTGCCATCCATAACAAACGTCCGCATGGCAATCCATTTCGTATCAGGGTGCCAGCGCCGAGCCGGGACAAAGTAACCGACAACTGGCGTGGCAAGCTGGTCAAACGACGCGATTTATTAACCTTTTGGTTTACCGACCTGTTATTCTACAAACCCAGTAATGTCACCCAGTTGCAAAACGTGCTGTATTACTTCAGGCATAAAAATCCCGAGACGGAAAAGGCCCTGAAAACACTCAATGGTGAGTTTTTAGATTATCTAAAAAAATGCGAGCAGGATCTGAAAGCGAGGGGCATTACACTCCCGGCAAGGCTGGAGCAGATTTCCACCAGTTTGCAGTATTGATTACTCACCCGACTCGGTTAAGATATAACCGGGCAGGGAGGCACTATTCCGCCAGGAGGCGTTTTCTTGCTATCGGGACACTGTTTTGTCGGATACTCATCAGGCAACTGCCTGCAACGTCACTGAAATACTGCAAAGCTGGCAGCAATCCGGCACTAATCAAGCTGAAAAGCAGCTGACCCCCATCCTGTATGACACCATGCGCCGCCTGAGCCAGAAATACATTCGCCAGGAAAAGCAGGGCTACACCTTACAGGCTACCGACCTGGTGCATGAAGCCTATGTCAGGCTGGTGGACAGCAATATCGACTGGCAAAGCCGCCAGCATTTTTATGTGGTTGCGGCTAACACCATGCGCCGTATTCTGGTGGACCGCGCGCGCGAAAAAAGTGCCGAGAAAAGGGGACAGGGCTATCAGCGTGTGACCTTTGTGGAAGCCGATCTTTCCACAACCGGCGACAGTGAGAATATCCTTGATCTGGATGAAGCTATCCAGCTTCTGGAACAGCAGGACGAGCGCAAAGCCAGAATCGTTCAACTGCATTATTTCGCCGGGCTGACCTATCGCGAAATTGCCTTGTGCCTGGATATCTCGGAAGCCACCATAGATCGGGAGCTGCGTTTTTCCAAGGCCTGGCTGGCCAGCCGTTTGTCATAGATTCTGCTAGTAGCCCTGGAAGTTCTGTATGCTCAGGCCACGCCGAGCAATTCAAAAGGTTCTGGGACCTCGGGTCTCTCTCCGGGCAACTGCTGTAACAGCAGGGACTGTGCGCCCATCAGTTCAGGTTGTGGCAATCCCATCAATTGCATCACAGTCGGTGCGATATTGGACAGTCCACCGCTGCTGGACAGGCGCCAGTTATTTTCATCCAGGACCAGGCAGGGTACCGGGTAGGTGGTATGTTGGGTGTGTGGTTCACCGCTAAAAGGATCGATCATTTCCTCGCAGTTGCCATGATCCGCGGTCAATATTACCGAATAACCGATCTCGTAGGCTGCATCCAGCAGGCGGCCGGCTTCCCGGTCCAGAATCTCAACCGCTTCCAGCACGGCATGGCGCTTGGCCGTATGGCCGACCATGTCCCCATTGGCAAAATTGACCACGACAAATCCATACTGCTTTTTATTCAGTGCCTCGATGACGGCATCGGTGATTTTGTTCGCACTCATGCCCGGTTTCTGGTCATAGGTTGCCACTTGCGGTGAAGGAATCAGAATTTGTTCTTCGCCCGGGTAGGGCGTATCACGACCGCCGTTGAAGAAATAGGTTACGTGCGCATACTTTTCGGTTTCGGCACAATGCAGTTGCTGCAATCCCAGTTTGCTGATTTCATCACCCAGCGTGGTTTGCGGCGCTTCCGGTTCAAACGCGTAGGCGAATGGATAACTGCGATCATAGGGCATCATGCAGGTCATGGTCGGCCTGGGCGTATCACCGCGATCAAATCCATCAAAGTCGCTGCCCGATAATGCCTGCACCATCTGGCGGGGACGGTCCTTGCGAAAGTTGAAGAAAATCACCTCGTCATCGGCCTGCATGGATTGAAAGCTCGGTAACAGGACAGGCTTGATGAATTCGTCACTGTC
>JANTFY010000253.1 GCA_024763185.1 Gammaproteobacteria bacterium
TTGGAGAAGTTGGAATGCATACCGGAACCATTCCAGTCGGTATCACCCAAAGGCTTGGGATGCCAGTCGACCGCCAGATCGTATTTTTCAGCGGTACGTTCCAGCAGGTAACGCGCTAACCAGATTTCATCACCAGCACGTTTCGCACTCTTGGCGAAGATCTGGAATTCCCACTGACCGGCAGCCACTTCCGCGTTGATGCCTTCGACGTTCAGGCCTGCTTCCAGACACAAATCAAAATGTTCTTCAATCAGGTCACGACAGTAGGCATTACGGGCACCGACCGAGCAGTAATAAGGGCCCTGAGGAGGAGGATAACCGCCAGGAGGGAATCCAGGTGGCAGGTTGGTGACCGGATCCCACAGGAAGTATTCCTGTTCAAAACCGAACCAGAAATCATCATCATCATCTTCGATGGTGGCGCGTCCGTTGGAAACGTGAGGCGTACCGTCGGCATTGAGCACCTCGGTCATGACCAGGTAAGAATTTTTACGGCCTGGATCAGGGATAATCGCCACTGGCTTCAACAGACAATCCGAAGCGCTACCCTCGGCCTGCTCGGTAGAACTGCCATCAAAAGACCACATTGGGCATTCTTCCAGCGTTCCGCCAAAATCAGAACGAACCATTGTTTTACTACGTAGACTCTGGGTCGGCTTGTAGCCATCGAGCCAAATATATTCAAGTTTACTTTTCATACTCTTTTCTCTCTAATCCTAGATAAGTTTTTAGTCCTGGGCCTAAATGATCAAACAATCGGCTTCAGCCGAATAAACCATGGGGAACTGACGTTTCTATTTCAAACTGTTGTCGAGCATTCCTGCCTGGCCCAAATCACAATATGTATCCCAATTAGGGTGAACGGATAGTAATTGCAGGCACAGCGCCATACCAAAAAAATCTCTCAATATAATCTAAATGCTCTATTTTGGTGCAAATTTAACTACTCCTAGCTCGGCATGCACTCTCACGGGGCATAACAAAAGCGGTGAAACCGAGTTTTCGTCACCCCTGGTCAGATCAACCCGGCAAGACACTATTTAAAGAATTGGCTCGCTTGAAATATTCTGTACAATAGCCCGACAATTTCTTACACCCCAAAATTCCTTATCCGGATTTTGAAAATATTTACTGCCTAACTCTCTAATCATATTCCCCAGGAGGACACAACTATGTCACCAGCCGACGTATTAAGCATGGTCTCAGACCACGGTGTTAAATTTATTGATTTACGCTTCACCGACACTCAAGGCAAAGAGCAACACGTAACCATTCCGGCTGACATGCTCGACGAAGACATGTTTACTGAAGGTAAAATGTTCGATGGCTCATCCATCGCCGGATGGAAAGGTATTAACGAATCCGACATGATCATGAAACTGGATGCTGCAACCGCTGTTCTGGACCCTTTTACCGATGAGCCCACCATCAACATTACCTGCGATATCCTGGAGCCGGCCACCGGCGAAGGCTACGAACGTGATCCTCGCTCTATTGCCAATCGCGCTGAAGCCTACCTGAATTCTACAGGCATCGCCGATACAGCATATTTTGGTCCGGAAAATGAATTTTTCGTCTTCGACGACGTGAAATGGGGCAATGACATGGGCCATGTATTCTATTCCGTTGATTCGGAAGAATCCGAATGGAACTCGGCCAAAGAATACGAGGGCGGTAACCTGGGCCATCGTCCTGGCGTTAAAGGCGGGTATTTTCCTGTTCCACCCGTGGATTCTTTGCACGACCTGCGTGGTTCCATGTGTCTGGCCATGGAAGAAATGGGGCTGAAGGTGGAAGTCCACCATCACGAAGTGGCCACCGCCGGACAATGTGAAATCGGCGTCGGTTTTAACACCCTGGTTAAAAAAGCCGACGAGGTACAGATCCTGAAATACTGCACCCACAATGTTGCGCACAGCTATGGTAAAACGGCCACTTTCATGCCCAAGCCACTGGTTGGCGACAATGGCAACGGTATGCACGTTCACATGTCGCTTGCAAAAAATGGCGAGAACCTGTTTTCTGGTGACGAATATGGCGGATTGTCAGAAACCGCCCTGTACTATATCGGCGGCATCATCAAGCACTCCAAGGCGCTGAATGCATTTACCAACGCATCCACCAACAGCTACAAGCGTCTGGTACCGGGCTTTGAAGCCCCGGTCATGCTGGCATACTCAGCCCGTAACCGCTCAGCCTCGATTCGCATCCCTTTTGTCAGCAGCCCCAAGGCACGGCGTATAGAAGTCCGTTACCCGGATTCCACGGCCAATCCATACCTGGCATTCGCGGCCATGTTGATGGCCGGCCTGGACGGCATCAAGAACAGAATTCATCCGGGTGAAGCCATGGACAAGGACCTGTATGACCTGCCTGCTGAAGAAGAAGCCGCCATTCCTCAGGTAGCCTTTTCCTTTGATGAGGCACTGGCTGCCCTGGATGCAGACCGTGACTTTCTGAAAGAAGGCGGGGTTTTTACCGATGACGTTATCGACGGGTATATCAGCCTGAAAAACGATGAAGTCCAGCGTCTACGCATGGCCACCAATCCGGTTGAATTTGATATGTATTACAGCTGCTAGCCGTTTTATATCCAGCGCATCACCCATCCCAAAGGCCCCGTCACCGGGGCCTTTTTTTTGCACCATATTTGTGCATAATACTCCTTTCCCTCACTTTTAAACCTTGTGTTTATAAACTAATTGATTGATTTAAAAACACTTTATCTTATTGGTGTTAAAACTGCTGTATAAGACCATGCCCTTAATCAATGCGACCAAAATACTCGACTATCTGAATAGCAGCATCATTTGCCTGAGTTCAGACCTCGTCATCCAGCAGGTCAATGCGACGGCCGAGGTTTTTTTCGATACCAGTGAAAAAACTCTGATTGGCAAGCCCTTCGAATCGTTATTTACCGATAATGTGGAAAACTCGATTCTTTCATCTTTACTGTTTTGCCAGCATCACAATCACCAGATCACCGAGCACGAAGCGGTCTTAACACTGACAAATGGCCGCCTCATTTACGCTGATTATTCAATCCATCCCATCATCGAAGTCAACAGCCTCAACTTTCTGATCGAGATCAGACCCGTTGAAAGGCATCTTGAATTTGCCCGTGAAGAACAGATAGCCACCCAACAAATGGCCAGTCAACAACTGGCTCGAGGCATGGCTCATGAAATAAAAAACCCGCTGGGCGGTATCCGCGGAGCAGCACAACTGCTGGAATACGAAATTGACGATCCGGCCCTGAAAGAATACACGGATGTGATTATCCGCGAGGCTGACCGCCTGCAAACCCTGCTTAACAGCATGCTGGGTCCTAATAGAAAGATCTTGAAGAAACAGGTCAGCATTTTCGAAATTCTGGAGCATGTATGCAATATCATACTCGCCGAATTTTCCACAAACGTTACCATCATCAGGGATTACGATCCCAGCATCCCGGAACTGTTTGCGGATAAAGACCAGCTTGTCCAGGCTTTTCTGAATATTGCCCGCAATGCAGCGCAGGCCGTTGCCGAGGGTGGCAAAATTATTATTAAGACTCGCATCGCCCGGCATCACACCATTGGCAACAAACGATATAAGCATGTCATCCAGGTCGACATCATCGACAATGGCCCCGGCATTTCGAAAAAAATTATCGAAAACATCTTTTTACCGATGGTCACTGACAAGGCAGATGGTACCG
>JANTFY010000254.1 GCA_024763185.1 Gammaproteobacteria bacterium
ATACTGATCTGTCCGTGACGAGCCTGTTTCATTAACTTGCGAAAATCATCACCTTCCAGGTGCAACAAGTCACTATGGGTGCCGGCTTCGATAAAAACGTCTTCCAGGTCTTCCAGGTCTTCATCGAATACCACTGGCAGGCCGTAGGCTTCTCCCACGGGTGGAATGGCGCCTGTTTCGCAATCAGCAAATAACTCCTGCAGTTCATCTTCCATGGCCAGGGCCAGATTACGGTGCAGTTTTTTATTCACGTTGTGAATCTTGACATGATGATCACCCGAAACCAGGGCCATGACGTATCCGTCTTCATCACGAAGAATAACAGCCTTCACCATTTTTTCTGCCGGGATATGGGCAGATTGGGCCACGTTAACGCTACTGTCAGCATGATGGTGGTGCACGATATCGTAAGCAATACCGTGTTGGGCCAGGTGCCGAATCAGGGTCGGAGCCAAATTTTCAGTTGCAATACTCATCATTCACCTCCTATACAATTGACTACCTTGCAAATTAATATTAACGCCACAGAAAACAATATTGAATCGTAAAAAGCACCTGTTTCTATTGAATTTTTTTATAAACTGGTTGTCCCTATTGAAAAATATCATAAGCACTATTTCTAGATTAATCCAAATTATCTGAATCGAAGTTTTACTCGTAATCTGGTTCGGATTAGACTGTATTTTTATCGACTTGAATGAGATAAACAGACTATGCAAGCCACGGTAGAATTACAGGTGATTCCTCTGGGGACCGGCGTCTCGGTGCGGCAGGAAGTCAAACGTGTTGTAGCCCTGTTAAACGAATATGACTTCATCCTGCAGACTCATGCGAGCGGCACTAATATAGAAGGTGATCTCAGCGACATACTTTCCGCGATTGAGAAAATTCATGCCACCCTGCACGATGAAGGCGGCGTACGCCTGTTGAGTTACGTCAAGATTGAAACGCGCAGCGATAAGATACCCACACTCGAGGGTAAAAAATTATAAAAAGATTAATTTACCAGGCCTAAAATCTTGTAGCCAACCGCAATTGACCTGAGCCACAACGCTCGCATGGCACCAAGCGTCGTGATGAACCCGAACCCAGGGTGCTGACAATAAAGACCTGATGCTGTTGTCTTTATTCAATGGCTTTCTACGATTAAAATGAGGCCATGATGCAAACCCGTGCCATACCCATCGACGAAGTCACTGTTCAATCCGGCAGGCCTTCCAGCAAGATCGCAATCAGTGAGGCGGCGCAGCAGGATGTCCGTCGAGCCTACCTGGAAAGCCAGCGCCAGCGTTTCAAGGCTGAAATTGTCAGGTTAACCGGTGGCGGCATGCTTGAATTATTACGCAACAAATCGAACGCGGGTGATAACGCGCAATCCCTGTCCTTCCTGATGAGTTATGTATTCGCCTGGCACTGGCTGCAAAACAATATTCATTCCGATTACCACCACGAAGTCTTGTCGTCATTCAGCAAAGGTGCACAGGGCTTCCTGATGCAGATGTTATTGTCCAGCCACAGTGCCAAACATTTCCTGCAACAGTATATTCAATACTGGCAGGACTATGAGGGCGCTGCACAGTTACCGCAACAACATTGCCTGCAATTGTTACAAGATTATGCCGATCCTTCGTCTCTGATTGAATATATATTATCGGTATGGCATTCCATGTCACTGTTGACCAGGAGTTTTGCCAACGGTTACAAGGATCTTGCGCGTGAAGAAAAACAACGTTACGCCGGCATGCTGGATGAAAAGGACCGCGAACGACTGGACCTGATTGACCAGTTACCCGATATCGCGCTTTCACCCGCGTTTGACAAGATGGGCATCATACCGGCCATGGGTTGCCCGCAAACCTGTCGCCACTGCATGTTTATTTTCCGCCCACTGATGAAAAACACTGACAAACCCGAAACCGTGTTTGACATGGTGGATAACTTAACGACCTCGGTGCTGTTTACCGGTGGTGACCTGACCCGGCATCTTGACCACTTTTACCACGCCATCGAGAGCATGCCGCATATCAGCACCTTTGCCATATTGTTGAACGGCGATTTTGCCGACAGCCGCAAAGTGGCCCAGGACATACTCGGCAGGATGGCCAGTGCCATACGTCGACGCGACATCACCTGGGTAAAAGCCAAGGTGATGCTGCAGATCAGTTTTGATGAATTCCACCAGGAGGTCGTGGTGGATAAAAAAGGGCATCTCAGCGAACGTATTCCGATCACAAAAATTGCCAACATTGTCGAAGCGGCACCCAGGTTTTGTGAAGAAATCCAGCTTGCCTTGTTGCACAAACAGGGGCATCTCAATTTTTCGATGGATCTTTTTCAGAAAGGCGTCTTCGCCCGGCTGGTTAACGAATTGGGCCGACGGGGCCAGCAGGTCCAGGTTTTGTCATCCGCCCCTTCGTCCCGGCTGAAACGCAATCCGATCAACCCGGAAACTCCGGCCCCTTTAATCAAGGATGCCACCTTTGTGCTCGCCAAACATGAAAAATGCAATATGCTGCTGACCAGCACCACTATCGATGCCTACGGACGTGCCAACATGATGGAACTGCACGAGGCGGTGAATGAACGCGACCTGTTGCAACAACTGCTGCAAGGTAAAGGCAGCGGGGGAGAAACCTTCGACAAGGACCTGATGCTGTGGTTCAACGGATGGGCTACGCTGTTTTCCGCGGTACACGTGTGCCTGGGCAATGTACTCGAAGAAGGTATTGACATCGTGCGCCAACGCCAGGCCAAGGACCCTTTGTCGCAAGCGCTGCATGACTTTGATTTGCGCCTTTTAGACTACTACCGCGAAAAGCGCGATGACCTGGACGACATCATTGAACGTTCGACCAGCCCTCATCACCTGTTTCACACCATCACCGAAGACAGTGATATGCGTCTGCACATGACGCGGCGTTTGTTACAATAAATAAAACCTGGAAAAATTTATTGGCTATCGACAATTTCAGCGGCTAGCAAACAGAAGGATTTTTTCAGATGCCTGGCCATTGGCTTTTGAGCAAGTTCGGCAGCAACCCCAGTTGGTCAAGTTCCATTTCGGCTTTAAAAGCGTGGGTCTCCTTTTCCCGCTGATAATAGATTGTGGTCATTCCCAACTCGTGTGCTGTTTGCAGATTTTCCAATCGATCATCAATGAAAGCAATGTTCCCGGCCACGAATCCTGATTGATCGATAAGCAGTTGATAGATTTCATGATGCGGCTTTTTACAACCCACAAAACCGCTGAACAGGCAGTGCTTAAAGGTCTGCTCAAAATTAAACCTTTCCATCATTGCCTGTGCCCAATCTGCCGGCAGGTTGGACAGTATGGCCAATGGGTACTTTGAACTTAATTCGCTGATAACTTCAAAATAATCCGGATCCAGTTCGAAACTGTTAATAAAGGTTTGGCGAATGCGTGCGTAATCATTGATATCCACGGATTGCCAGAATTCCACTTCTGATATCAGGCCGATATTGTAGGCCTCATACTGCTCTTTAACCGATTTCCTAGTACTGCCTTCGGGCAACAGATGCATCAGAACATTGGATATCAAATGCCCCTCGCTCAGAATGACACCGAACACATCAAAGGCAATCAATTTTATAACATGACTCATGATCAAAAGGGTGCCGTACTTTCAAATCGAACAGGCTTTAACGTGACCGGATGAGTAAACTGCAAAAGCCCGGCATG
>JANTFY010000255.1 GCA_024763185.1 Gammaproteobacteria bacterium
ATTGATAGCCCGGTCATTGATCAGCAATCCCGGCCCCTGGTCACATAACCCGGTACAGGAAGTAAAACCCAGAGAAACACTGGATAAACCCTCTAACCGTTTATGGAGTTGCTCGAACAATGCCCGGTTATGGGCCATTTGGTCGGTAAAATTATTACTTAAACGGACGTGGTATTGGATATTGCTGTCTAACGACAAGAATGAATAGAACGCGATAACAGAACGGATATAACTCGCTGAAAAACCACTGGCGCGATGAATGTGGTCAATGGCAACGGATGGTATGTGGTTAAAACGATGTTGAATTTTAATCAACTGTTGCAACAGGCGAGTTGGGTCGGCATCAGACGATAAAATCTGTTCTATTTCGCGATGAATGGATACCTCACTGTTAACCGACATAATCCTGCCTCTTGCATTCAAACCGGTATGGGCTCTTCTGTTGGAGCCTATTGTTTATCCTTTACTGGATCGACTTTACTACTATATCGTAAAATTTAACTGATCTACATCATCTATCCATACTATCGCTAATGATAAATGGACACACGAATTAAGTTTTAACAGTCTTTGTAGCGATTAAATTAAGGCATCGCTGATGAATTCGTCATTACGAGGACGCCTACTTGGATGTAGGTGATACTTGCCCAGGGATGGGCGTAGGTAGAACAATGCAGGAGCAATTGTCGAGAGTAACGCAGGATCAGTTACCGAGCGATAGCGCTGCCGCTCGCAATAATAGGTTTCAGCTAATGAATCAGAGATTCTTAAATTTATTGGTTGAAGGGGAGATTATGTAGAGGATTCGTGGCGACTGCACACGGTAAAAGCCGCTCATGCAAGTCTGTTTGTAATCCTGGTCACATTGAAAAGCGTTTCAGGCCTGGAATGCCGGACCTGCAGCGCCAGCGATAGAATCATCTTTTGTCTTGAGTGGAAGAGCACAGCCATTTAATTGAAAAAATTCAGCTGAGCGGAATCAATGACACGCCTAGTCATCTTTCCTGCGTCTCATTTGTGTTTCAACAGAGTACTGCCAATCGGTGATATCATCCTCGTAATTTGCCAGCTTATTTTCCAGTTCGTTAATTCGATTTATTGCTTGCATGATAATATGCGCATCTGATTTTTCGCTCCGAACAGAAAGTGCCTTTAATTTCTCTAACAGATCAGTCATAAAGCTCCCCAGTCTTTTAAATCAATTCCAGACAAAAAATATTATCAATAATTAATTGTAGCCGAATAAGACCCGGGGAACCCTTGATTAATTCACATCCCTAGCCTTTTTCTATTGATTTAAATCATATAAGCCTTAGGAAAAAAGCATTAAGGCGACTGTGAATTTTACAAAACCGGACCGGTAGTGGTTGCTGTAACCGATGTCACTTACCCAGGATAGATCCCAGTATGCCGCGGGCTATACGACGCCCAAGCGAACTGCCAACCGAGCGCATGGTACTTTTTATCATGGCCTCGGCAAAAGACTGCCGGGGACGGCCACGACTTCGGCTTGATTGGCTGGCTTTTTCAGCTGCCAATCGTTGTTTTTCCAGCTCTTTTTGCTGTTGTTCCATTTGCAGCTGCTGTTCTTTTTGTTCAGTACGTTTCTTAAGCAATTCAAAGGCTGATTCCCTATCCAGGTCTTCTGCATAACGGCTGTACAGGGGGGAGCGTTTGATTAAATCCTCACGGACGGCACTTTGCACAGGTCCAATCTGCGATTCTGGGGGACGGATCAAGGTCTTTTCAACGATGCTCGGTGAACCGTCCGCCTGCAATGTCGAAACCAGGGCCTCTCCCGTCGCCAACATCCCGATTTCCTGCTTGATATCCAGTGCCGGATTGGGTCGGAAAGTTTCTGCAACGGTGTTTACCGCTTTTTTATCTTTTGGGGTGAATGCCCGCAACGCATGCTGAATGCGGCAACCCAGTTGCCCCAGAATATCTTGCGGTATATCCAGTGGACTTTGCGTGATGAAAAAGATACCTACACCCTTGGATCGAATCAAACGGACAATCTGTTCGATCTTTTGCACCAGTGCTTTTGAACTTTGATCAAACAGCAAATGCGCCTCATCAAAGAAACACACAAAACGGGGTTTGTCCGCGTCACCCACTTCGGGCAGGTTTTCGTAAAGTTCAGACAGAAACCACAACAGAAAAGCCGCATAGACGCGGGGAGATTGCGAGCTCAAACGCGTCGCATCGAGAATATTGATCAATCCCAGGCCGGAAAAATCCGTGATCATGATATCGGCCAGGTTTAATGCCGGTTCGCCCATGAAATGATCGGCTCCCTGCTCTTCAAGCACGAGTAATTTACGTTTTATCGCCGCGACACTGTTGGCAGAAATATTGCCATAGTCAGACTTGAGCTCTTTGGCATTGTCCGCCATCCAGCCCAGCATCGCGTTCAGGTCTTTTAAATCCAGCAGTAACAGCCCTTCTTCATCCGCCAGATCAAAACAGGCATAAAGTATTCCGGTTTGGGTATCGTTCAATTCGAGAAGGTTGGACAACAATAAAGGTCCCATGTCAGACACGGTGACACGCAGAGGCAGTCCCTGTTTTTCAAACACATCCCATAACACGGTTGGCCGTGCGCGCTGCTGATAATTATTGATTCCGATTTTGTTAACCCGTTCATCAATTTTGGGATGTGCTTTACCCTGCTGGGAAAGACCCGATAAATCACCTTTTATATCGGTCACGAATACAGGTACACCAATACTTGAGAAACTCTCTGCAAGTACTTGTAAAGTAACTGTTTTTCCTGTTCCAGTTGCACCGGAAATAAGGCCGTGTCGATTTGCCATGCGGGCATCAAGTTGAATGTAGCCCTGACTCGAGCCTCCCAATAAAAGTGTGTTTTGTGGCATAGCGGTTCCGTTTAAAAAATGCGTGCGCGAAGCATAACGGAATGAAAAAAGAAAAAACACAGGGCAGATACGCTGACCTGCGCAAACGCGCCATTCTCGGCAATCTTTTTAAAAGCTTAAAATCATGACTTTGCCCACGGTAATCTTTATACTGCGTTTTTTCAAAAAATGAGGAAGGCGAAAATGCTGGTAGAAGATGTCATGACAACATCCCTGAAAACGGTCAATCCGGATACTCCCATGTCTGAAGTCGTCAGCATGATGTGCCTTTATCGCTTAAGTGGTATACCGGTTGTTGAGGATGACAACAAACTGGTTGGTTTTATCTCTGAAAGAGATGTTCTGGACCCGATGTTCCCGAAAATGGAAGACATGATGGACGGTATGTCAGCCATCAACATGACCGCCGCCCTGGATAAATACAGTAACGTCGTGGAAATGAAAGTCAGGGAACTAATGACCACCAAGGTTATCAGTGTATCACCGGATATTGAGATATTGAAAGCGGCCGCCAAAATGGTTGGTAACAAATTCCGCCGTATTCCCGTTGCCGTCAATGATCGTCTGATCGGCATGTTAAGCCTGGGTGATGTACATAAGTCCATTTATCTGGCCCACGCCAAAACCCGTCTTTAATCGTTACTTTTCAGGGGCTACGGTCTATACGGTCTAGCCCCTTTATCCCAGTTCAACGAAATACCCGGCTTATTTCTTCCCTTATCCGGCGCAAGCCTTTGCCGTGGAGCATGGAAGCTCACCACGTACCTGAAAGAAATCATCCATGCAAGGCAACACCGCTGGCTGCATCCATAAGATAAAC
>JANTFY010000256.1 GCA_024763185.1 Gammaproteobacteria bacterium
TGGTCAAAATCATTGTCGAATTCAGCCAGATCAATACGATCCAGGTGACAGTGGGAGTCAAAATACATGGGCGCTGCGGTAAAAAAGGGCGGATTATATCAGCCCTTCAGCAGAGAAATCACATTGTGTGGGTGGGTCTATCGGCCTGTAAAGCGCCGGCGAGGAATCCTTCAATCTTGTTGCGCGTGGTGCCATTATCCTGTGAGCTGAATTGAACACCGATACCCGCGGCTTTATTGCTTTGTGCACCGGGAGGTGTAACCCAGATTATTTTCCCCGCCACCGGCAGACGCTCCTTATCATCCATCAACGTCAACAACATGAAAACCTCGTCGCCCAGGCTGTACTTTTTGTTGGTGGGTATAAACAGTCCACCGTTTATAACATAAGGCATGTAAGCTGCATAAAGCGCGCTTTTATCCTTTATGTTGAGCGACAGAATCCCCTGACTGGGTGCGGCCATGGTTTTTTCCCCGATTGAGTATTTGTTTTAATGATATTAGCACGTCTTCAAACTGAAGTTGTAGATTCAGATTGTTTTCCTCTATTTGTAGCATAAAGTTAGAGTGATTTATCAGGTTTATCAAGTCCAGTAACTTGTTTTTTTCAGAAACTTGTAAAGGCGTTTCCAGCTGATGATAGATGAAGGACAGTAAGGTATTCCGGATCATTAACCGTAATACCTCTTCATCACGCTCCTTGATGCTATTGAAAACCGCCACCACATCAATCCGGTTGTTCAGATATTGCTTCAACAGGTCGCGAAATGCCTGTAAATACTGGAAAAAATCCTGTTCATACAATTGTAAGGCAAGCTGTGCATCAGCATGTGCCACTTCCTGATATTGCTCTATGGCCTCTGCTTCCAGGCCTTTTGTTTGTAGCCAGTTTTTGGCTACTTCCGCTTTGGGATGGTTTACAGTCCTAACCTGGCAACGACTGCGAATGGTGATGGGTAAACGACCGGCATTATGGGTTAACAGGATTAATGTGGCATTGTCTGCGGGTTCTTCCAGCGTTTTCAACAGGCTGTTGGCTGACGATTTATTCATTTTTTCGGCAGGATAGATCAAAGCTATCTTACCCCCTGTCAGGTTCGGCGTGAGTGACAGCTGGTGAATGAGGTGCCGTATCTGTTCTATCTTGATGTCTTTGTTGAGTTTGTGCGTGCGCTCATTCTCAACCAGGGTGGTGAAGGTAAAATCCGGGTAGTTGTTGGCGCGCATCAGCTCACAGTGTTGACACTTTCCACAGGGTGACATATCCGCTTGTATATTCTGGCACAACAACGCGCTGACCAGTTGCCAGCCAAACGAGCGACTATCGACACGGGTTTTGAGCTCGATCAGTATGGCGTGAGGCAACTGTTGTTTTTGCTTAAGCCTGAGCAGCTGCTCTATGGTGGCTTGCTGCCAGGGTAAAACCTGGGCGACCACGGGTTCTGCGAGTGATGGCTCCTGCTTCATGCTGAGATTACTCGGGGCTCGTGAGCTGCAGGTCAAAACGCTGCTGAATGGTATTGAAAATCTGCCGGGTCACATCTTCTATAGAACCGGAAGCGTCGATCAACTGATATAAGCCGGGATCTGAACGGGCAATTTGCTGAAATGCCATGCGTACTGTTTTATGGTAGGCGCCCCCTTTCTTTTCAAAGCGGTCTTCACCTGTGCCACGCGCTTCTGCCCTGGCCAGGGCGACCTGTTGGTCTATATCGAGAATCATCACCAGATCAGGCTGAAAATCACCAATACTGATTTGGTGGATGGCTTCGACGGTTTCCAGCCCCAACTCCCCGGCTATGCCCTGGAAAGCGCGACTGGAATCGGCAAAACGATCACTGATGACCCATTGTCCCTGTTGCAGGGCGGGCCAGATGGTGTCGCGTAAATGCGCGCGTCGTGCGGCATACATGAGCAACAGTTCGGTCATGCTATCCCATTTATCCGGTTCGCCATTAACCAGTAAATGACGGATATCTTCAGCGGCTGCGGATCCCCCCGGTTCACGTGTGAGTATGCAGGAGAATCCGGCATTTAAAAGAGCCTGCTGCAGACGTCGTGTTTGCACCCCTTTGCCAGAGCCATCCACACCGTCAATCACGATCATCTTGTTATTGCTTTGAGTCATGATTGACGTTATCCAGATTCGGCCTTGCGCTTGGGTTTGCGTCCTTTTAACTGATATTTGCTAACCGCTGCATTATGTTCCTCCAAGGTGGTGGAAAAGTGATGAGTCCCATCACCTTTTGAAACAAAATAGATAGCCTTGGAATCAGCCGGATGCAAAGCCGCATGGATTGCTTCGATGCCCGGCAGGGCTATCGGTGTCGGGGTCAGTCCTTTATGAAGATAGGTATTGTACGGCGTGTCCTTGCGTAAATCCTTGTAACGGATATCGCCATCAAAATTGTCTCCCAGGCCATAGATGATGGTGGGATCGGTTTGCAGGCGCATGCCTTTTTTCAGGCGTTGGATAAATGCCGCCGCTATCAAAGGACGCTCAAAGGCGGCTCCGGTTTCCTTTTCAATAATGGACGCCAGTATTAGGGCCTCGTAAGGTGTTTTGATTGGCAGACCGATATCGCGGTTTTCCCAGGCCTGGTTAAGTTTTTGTTGCATGGTCTTGTAGGCGCGTTTTAGAAACTGCAGATCTGTGGTGCCACGGGGAAAATGATAAGTGTCGGGCAAGAACAAACCTTCAGGGTGTTTATATTGATCCGTAATCTGAGCCATTATTTGTTGCTGATTCAACGAATCCAGCGTTTTTATCAGTACCGGGTCAGATTTTATTTGCTGTAGAAGCTGTTTGAATGTCCAGCCCTCTATGATGGTAAAACTATACAGTATCGACTCCCCCTGGCTGAACAGGTGCATCAACGTGGACGGTGTATGTGAAACTTTAAGGCGGTACTCACCGGCTTTGATGCGGGTATCCTCACCCTGAAGACGAGCCAGCGCGATAAACATGACTGGATCCTCAATATATCCCTTATCGAAAAGTTTTTGCGCAACCTGGCGTATGGTATTGCCGCTGTAGATTGTAAACGTGGTGTCAGGCTCGGAAAGATTAATGGGTTGATGCTGGAATTTGTTGAATTTATACCCCAGAAAAGCAGAAAAAACGATGGCCGCTATGATGACGAGATAAACGGTTTTTTTAATGACCTGGAATGTCATGAATAGTCCTGCTGAAGCTGTTGGGTGATGGGCCCGATGTCGTATTCCTGTCGTTGTAATCGTATCACCGGTCGTATGCCCTGCACGCTGTTACACAGAAAAACCTCATCCGCTGATAAAACATCCGCCTTCGAGTAGTGGCCAATTCTAACTTTTTTCCCCTCCTGTTTCAGTTTTTTTAGTATAAGCTGGCGCATGATGCCATCTACCCCAGACTGAGTCAGATCCGGTGTAAAAATATCCTTTTGATGAATAAAAAACAGGTTATGGACGATGCCTTCGATGATGTTGCCATCACAGTCTGCCAGCAGGGCTTCGTCGAATTCAGAGTGTTGATTTAGGGCCCGCGAAGCCAGCACATAATCCAGGCGATTAAGATGCTTGAGACCGGCAAGGTTTAGGTTAATAGGTAAGGCAATTTCTGAGAAAGTTGCCTTAACTTGTTGTTTTAATTTACCTATTTCATGCTTATATTTCACTATATAAACATTGGGTATTAAATCTTCAGGCACTGAAATCCC
>JANTFY010000257.1 GCA_024763185.1 Gammaproteobacteria bacterium
GCCTGTGGCAGGCGCGCAAGATCATTGCGCTGAGCGAGATTCGGGAATACCAGCAGGATGAAGCGATTTTATTGCAGGGGGAGAGCATGGACCATATTTACCTGTCTTTGCAGGGCAATGTCGAATCGTGGCGCCGGGATACGGACGGCTCAGTTCACCAGGTTGCAACGATCAGAGCGGGACAGGTTTTTGGTGCTGTTACTCCGCGCGAGCGACAAAGGGCCAGCACGGACATGGTCGCCATCACGCCGGTGCGATTAATGCTGCTGAAAAACCGCGATATGCAAAATATTTCACGCATGTACCCGCGGCTTGCGGTCAAAATGTTTAAAAACATGTGCGGCATCGTCGGCGATTTATTAAATCATGAAGAAACCCGAAGCCCCCTGCTTATCGATGATCTTTCGGGTGCTTATAGTGCAACGGTTTTTATTGAAATGCTAAATCGTTTCGTGGACCAGGCCAAACGTTATCATCAGCCACTGAGCATACTGGTCATAGACCTGGCCCTAGCAGAATTTGAACCCGCCCACGATCGCCACTCCCGCGCTCCTCAACTGGAAAAAGCGGTGACCGATTTCTTGAATCGGCAGCTACGCAAGGTGGATATCTTCGGCCGCTGGCAAGATGGCAGTTTCTGGCTGGCGCTGCCACACACCCATATTGAAGGAGCCGGGCAGATCGGCTACCGCTTAATACACGAGCTGACTGCCAACTCCATGGACGCACAAAACCATATCGGGCTGAAACTGATCTGTACCGAATTGCATGACGATGAACGTTATGACTCGATAGTCATGCGCCTGAACAGCGAGAGAAGCTATCCATCACGTCCACCGGGTTATGCAAAAGAAGGCTATAAAACGCAATGCATAACAATGCTGCAATAATCCTTAAAGCAGTTCGGTTATCATGTACCAGTTAAGACAGTTTCTGTCGGGCAGTTTTTCGACACAGGCCACGGCTGCATTTTGAAATTTAATTAGCGACAGATCTCCGTTCCCGGATAACAACAGCGATACAACCCGATCCAGATGCGGCAGATGGCCAACATACATGACAGCGTCTTCATTCGAAATTCCATCAATAAACGTGGCAGGGTCATCATTGGGTTTCATGCCTGCCTGCACCGTGACATCGGTACAATTCAGTTGGGCAGCAAATAGTTCTGCGGTCTGCTGTGCACGCAGTTTACCACTATGACAGATTTTCTTAATGTTAATTCGATGGGCAGCAAGATGGCGCGCCATTTCACTGACCTGTGCCCGGCCCTGATCTGTCAGAGGACGTGCTGTATCCACATCGCTGCTACAGGCAATGCCATGTTGGACGAAATAAAAGGTTGTCATACGCTGTCCCCCTGAATTTGAATGTAACTGCGATCCGGACCGCAATGTTACAGCCGGAAATGGACTCGTTATTATGTTAATAAAAATCAGCGATTAAGCAGGCGGTTTTTTTGGGGTCTGATAATAGTTACGATTAAAACGAAAAATGTATCACCCGATGCAGCCGGTTAATATATTGTACCTGAGAGGAGAAGTAACAACATGAAAAAAACCCAGCTGGGTTTACTGACGGGCTTTCTGGCTTATGCTATCTGGGGGTTTTTCCCGTTGTTTTTTGCTTTGTTCCGTGACCTTGCCTCGCTTGAAGTGTTAACGCACCGCGTGATCTGGTCTTTTGTTTTTGTCACTTGCATCATTGTTGTGAGTGGCCGTAAAAAACATCTGCTTGAAGCTTTACGTTCACCCAAACTGTTAAAAGGCCTGTTGCTGTCATCGACCCTGGTATCGACAAATTGGCTTATTTTTATCTGGGCCGTGGCCCAGGGACGCGTGCTGGAAAGCAGTCTGGGTTATTTTATAACGCCGCTGGTCAGTGTCTTTCTGGCACGAGCGATACTCAAAGAGCACCTGGATCCCTGGCGTCAATCAGCCATTTTCCTGGCCATGGCCGGATTACTCTGGTTCCTGTTCATGATTGGTTACCTGCCCTGGGTATCCCTCGCGCTGGCGATAACATTTGGACTGTATGGCCTGGTCAGGAAACAGCTGGAGGTTGATACCCTCACCGGATTATCCGTGGAAACAGCCATCATGCTACCGCTGGCCCTGCTTTACTGGAGCTATCTGGCGCAACAGGGCCAGAGTCATTTGGTCCTGCCACCCGATGGCATGACATTATTGCTTATGATCAGCGGCGTTCTGACCGCACTGCCTTTACTATTGTTCGCCTCTGCGGCCAAAAAACTGACCTTAAGCACGCTGGGCTTCATGATGTACATCAATCCCAGCCTGCAATTTTTCAGTGCCATTTATATTCTGGGTGAGGCGTTTGATCAACAACAGTTTATCGGCTTTTGTTTTATCTGGTGCGCCCTGCTGTTATTCATCATCGGCTCACTCAGGAGAACAGAAAAGGAAAGTTGGCAGCAGTTAAGGTAACAACAATTAAAAGGTAAGGAATCAGTTCTTCCATTTTGAGTCTCCACTCTGGTTAAGGAACAGTGGAATATTAGACTCTTCTTAAGTTAAATCAAACGATATAAAATTAACTTTTTATTAAGTTATACTTAATCTATGGATTTACGACATTTAAAGACGCTGGTGACCGTGGCTGATGCCGATTCCTTTGCCAGTGCTGCCGATCAATTATTCATTACTCCAGCCGCTGTCAGCCAGCAGATACGTCAACTTGAGTCAGAATTCGACATGCTGTTATTCGACCGCGCCAGCCGCCCGCCGCGCCTGAATTCCAATTGTGAAGAACTGGTGCGACGCGCACGGGATTTACTGCAACAGTTTGAACAACTGAAATCCAGTATTCATGAAAGCCATGTGGCAGGCCGCTTATCAATCGGTTCCGTCAACGGCATCATGGTGTCCCTGTTACCGGAAACCCTGAGTTCATTGACGCGACGTCACCCCGGCATTCGATTGCGTATCGAAGAAGGCTCCTCGCAATCACTGGTTCGACGGGTGCAACGCAGGGAACTGGATGCGGCCATCGTGACCGACGTGATGGAATTGCCGGCCACCCTGGAATTATTTCCACTGTTCAGTGAACCGCTGGTCGTCATCGAAAAGTCCGAACAGGATAGCGGATCGTGGAAGGAGACCCTGCGCAAAGGACCCTTTTTGAGGCTTAATCGTCAGTCCGCCATGGGTAGCCTGATCGACCGCTCGTTAAAAAGATTCCGTATCCGGGTAAAAGAAATCATGGAACTGGACAGTTCGGACTCGGTGGTGCAAATGGCCCTGGCCGGACTGGGTTGCGGCATCGTGCCCATGGGCCGGGTTCCCACCGATTCAGCCCGTCTGTTGACTATTCAACCTTTTGGAGAACCGCAGGTGTACCGAAAACTGGCAATGGTGCAACGCAAAAACACGGATACCCCGGCTTTATCTCATTTGCTCTACCAGGAGTTACAGGCACAACTGGCACAACGTCATTAACGAGCTTGCCAAGAGGCCTATCTCTGCACATCGGTATAACGCCGCCAGTGCTGAAAGGTTTTGTAGTTTTTATAGCCCCCGGTCACAATAAAACTGAGTAAACCACGCATGCGGTAGAGCTTGACCACTGAATCGATTCGTATAATCTCGCGGCCGGATTCATCAAAAAATACCGTGGTCGGCAGGTAGTGAATACCCAGCCTGGCGGCCCAGTCAC
>JANTFY010000258.1 GCA_024763185.1 Gammaproteobacteria bacterium
CATCGCGCATTTTCTTGGAATTAGAAAAGGACGGTGGATCGAGAAAGATGAGATCATAGTCCTCGTCCATATTATAGCCGTGCGGTTTGCGTAACAGGTCAATGCAGTCGGCCTGTAAAAACTGGTATTTGTTTTTATCTTTCAACTCATTGAGTTCAAAGTTTTCTCTGGCCCAGTTGATATAGGTGGCAGACATGTCGATACTGGTCACCTTGCTGGCCCCACCCAGTGCAGCCTGTACACTGACCGAAGCGGTATAACAGAACAGGTTCAGTATTTTTTTATCTTTAGCTTGTAGGGCGATCATCTGTCGTGTCAGGCGGTGATCCAGAAACAGGCCGGTATCCAGGTAATCGGTCAGGTTGACCAGTAAGCGTGCGTCACCTTCCCTGACCTGAAATAATTCTCCCTGCTTGTCCTGTTTTTCGTATTGTTGTTTGCCGCGCTGTCGTTGGCGTAATTTACAGAACAGTTCATTTTCTTCCAGTGAAAATACCTGTTTAACGACTGCCTGGGCGAGTTGTATACGTCGTTCCGCTTTTTCAGGATCAATCGTTTTAGGGGCCTGGTATTCCTGCAGATGATACCAGGCCTGGTCCGGATTCAGGGCATTGCTGTATTTATCCAGCGCGAAGGCAAATTCGGGCAAGTCCGCATCGTACACGCGGTAGCAGGTCACATCATTTCGTTTGGCCCAGCGTGACAGATGTTTGACATTTTTAACCAGTCGATTTTTTAATGCATTGGCCTCTGGATCACTGGCATCGATACTGACCGGTTTACTGTGGGCCTTTTTTACATCGGGTACCGTTTGTTCGCCCTGCTTTACGTCGTATGAAGCAAAGACACAGGCGATGGGACCATTATTAACCGCTTTTTTTGCCGTACGATTTAAACGTAAACGATGCAGCAAATCCGGATTGGCCGATATGATATGGATAGATGCATTGGTGAATTCACGAAACACCTTGCCCATCTGTGAATAGAGTGGCGCCAGCCCCTGCTCTGCCTGCAGGCGCTCCCCATACGGGGGATTGAGTATGATAAGTGCCGGTTTCTTTACTTGCTTAGGTGTTAGTTTGCCAATATCCATGACCTTGAATTGAATCAGGTCTTCAACACCGGCGCGCATGGCATTATCCTGGGCAATTTCTATTGCCTTGCCGCTACTATCGGTGGCAAGGATTTCGCATTCTGCCTGTTCGTCTATGCCCTTCTCTGCTTCTGCAAGGCATTCTTCCCACTTGGTTTTATCATGCTGTAACCAGCGTAAAAAGCCAAAATAATCCCGATCCAGCCCGGGTGCCATATTGGTAGCAATCATAGCGGCTTCAATGGCAAAGGTACCGGAGCCACACATGGGATCGATCAGACTACGATTTTTTGAAGATTCTTTATTCCAGCCTGCCTGAACCAATAGAGCAGCAGCCAGGTTTTCCTTCAGTGGAGCCCCACTGTGTTGCAGTCGATAACCGCGTCGATGTAAAGACTGACCGGACAAATCAAGGCTCAGTATCGCGTTATTTTTATGAATATTGAGATGAACATGAACATCCGGGCGTTCTTTCTCGATGATGGGGCGGCTGTTTACCGTATTTCGAAAATAATCAACGATGGCATCCTTGACCTTTAACGAGGCATAGTGACTGTGGTTGATATTTGAACGGGAAAGCGATGCGGACACCGCAAAACTGTGTCTTGAGGTCAGGTGTTTCGACCAGTCTATGTTGTAAACATGTTCATACAGGGCCTGCTCATTTTCTGCCTTGAATTCGGCCAATTGACAATATACCCGGTTAGCCAGGCGTGAATGAATGCAAACCCGATAAGCCAGCTCCATCGTTCCTTTTAGCTCAATACCTCCATAGACCTTCTTAAGCTGTTTTGAATTATCTTCAACAACAGAAACAATATCCCGCACCTCATGAAACAGCGCGGTTTCAAATCCCTTGGTACCCGTGACAAAAAAATTATACATTTTGTGTTATTGTGGAGTGAATGGATTCAGAGTGTTGACACCGGTATTTCTGAAATCCGATTCATTACGGGTGACCAATACAAGATCATGGCTCAAAGCGGTTGCGGCTATCTGTTTATCGATGGCATTTTCATAGTTAGGAACCCGTAACCTACCCCAGATCATGGCCTCGGTAGAAGTAAAATCGATAATATTCTCAGCATAGTCTGTTACCAACTGATCCAGCCAACTCTCAAGTTGTTCAGCCTGTTTTTTATCACCCCGGTGATAAATCATATCAACTCCGCGCCTAAGTTCACCAATAGTGATAACACTGAGAAATAATTGATCTTGCATTCGGGTTGCCTTCTCAAAGAAATCCTGTACACCCTCATTGCTTTTTTTCTTTTTTCTGATTTCACTGATGACATTGGTATCAATTAAATACATTGTTTGACCGATTATCTTCCTTGCGTTCAAAGTCTGAGTCTTCACCAACATCCGGTATTTGTAAAATCGCTTCAGCGAAACTCTTTCGAGCTGGCTTTAGCAACGCGGATTCAAGAATACGTCGATGCTCTGCTTCCGCACTTGTACCATGTTTGCCTGCTCTGGATTTGAGCGCTTTAATGACTTTATCGTCGATATTTCTAACCAGTAGGTTTCCCATTTCTAACTCCCAAATGTCGCTTTATGGATGATAGCATTGATAGCAATGTTGTGCGCACATTTTTTATAGAAGCACTTTTTCCATACCGCCGTGTGAAACCTTATCGAGGAAGCTGTCCAGCCATTGATCGCCGTAGTTCTGTTCGGCCAGTTCGACCACGATGTAATCGGTTTTAATATCGGTTACCTTCTCGTAGCGGGATAACCCCTGCTGGCAGGCAGGACAGGAGGTCAGGCATTTGACTTCGGTTTGCTCATCATCGCCCTGCACGGCTTCTTTAGCTTGCTGCATGGATTCCTGTTTACGGGTAAATAACTGGTGGGCAATGTCCGGGCGCGAGGTCGCCAGGGTTCCGGATTCGCTGCAACAGCGACTGGTCAGTTCAACCGGCTGCTGCATGAGTTCGGTGGCCACTTCTATCGGCACCTTTTGCTTTATCGGGGTGTGACAAGGGTCGTGGTAGATATACTTTTTACCGCTTTGCTGGTCCAGTTTCACGCCTTTTTCCAGCAGGTATTCGTGAATATCCATGATGCGCGCACCGGGAAAAATTCGCTCGAATTCATATTTCTCGAGCTGGTCGAGGCAGGTGCCACAGGAAACGATGACGGTTTTGATATCCAGGTAATTTAACGTATTGGCGATTCGATGAAACAACACGCGGTTCTGGGTCGTGATCTGCTGACCCAGCTCCTGCTTGCCCGCTGCAATTTGTGGATAACCGCAACACAGGTAACCCGGTGGCAGAATGGTGCGCGCACCGGTTTCATACAACATGGCGATGGTCGCCAGCCCCACCTGACTGAACAGGCGCTCGGACCCGCAACCCGGGAAATAGAACACCGAATCGCGGTTTTCGCGCGGCACCTCGGGGTTGCGAATAATGGGTACCATCTGGCTGTCATCCGCCGACAACAATTGACGCATGGTTTTACTGGGCACATTGGCCTGAACCGGGTTGCGTACGAAGTTAATGACCTGTTGCTTGAGCACTGGCCTGCCTGTTGTGGCACGAGATTGTTCTTCGCGTTT
>JANTFY010000259.1 GCA_024763185.1 Gammaproteobacteria bacterium
CACACCATCGCCGCGGCCATCCTGCTGGGTATCCAGAACCCGGCCACTTTGCCAGACCCCAACAAACCGGCCGACGCCAGCATGGCGGCCCCGGGACTGGCCCACATGATCCACCAGGCCGCCTCCGGCAATGTCGAAGCCCTGCAGATTATCAGCCAGATGGCACAACAGATGACCCAGGCCGGCGGCGACATGCGTAACCTGGGTGGCATCGTGCGTAAAATGATCAACGGCGAACGCAATCCCAAAATACTGGCCAAGGGCATGGGCGCTCAGGGCAGACAGCTGGTGGATTCCATCCTGGAAGAACTGCATAAACTATCCGGCCATTAAAAAGGCTTTTTTTAACACCCATAATGTCTGACAACAATACTCACCCGTTTGATAGACTGACGCCGGATTTCATCATCGATGCGGTCGAGGCCCAGGGCTATTTATGTGACCGCCGATTGCTGGCCCTGAACAGTTATGAAAACCGGGTTTACCAGGTCGGCATAGAAGACCAGACTCCCATCATTGCGAAGTTCTACCGACCAGAACGCTGGAGCGAGCAACAGATCCAGGAAGAGCATGATTTCAGTTTCGAACTGGCCGAACAGGAACTGCCCATCGTCACCCCTTTAGCGCAGGACAATACCAGCCTGCTGCAATACGATGGTTTCCACCTGGCTTTATTTAAACGCCAGGGTGGCCATGCGCCCGAACTCGACTATCAGGACAACCTGACCATTCTTGGACGCCTGCTGGCACGTATGCACTTAATTGGTTCCAGAGTTAATTTCGATCACAGGCCTGAGATCACCATTCAAAGTTATGGCATGCACAGTTATGAATTTCTCAGCAGCGAGTTTATTCCGGCTGAGTTAAAACTGGCTTATGACAGCCTGTGCAAAGATCTTTTATTAAACATGGAAGATGTTATGCAACGTAGCGGCCGCGTACATACCCTGCGCGTGCATGGCGACTGTCATGCCGGCAACATGCTGTGGCGCGATGACGCACCGCATTTTGTTGATTTTGACGATGCGCGCATGGCGCCCGCCATTCAGGACCTGTGGATGCTGTTGTCGGGTGACCGGCAGCAGCAATCCATACAGCTTAAAAAAATCCTGGACGGGTACCTGCAATTTAACGACTTTAATTTTTCCGAACTGCAACTGATCGAGGTTTTCAGAACCCTGCGCATCATGTACTACAGCGCATGGCTGGCAAGACGCTGGTCCGACCCGGCCTTTCCACACAGCTTTCCGTGGTTTAACACGGTACGCTACTGGGAGGAACATATCCTCGAACTGCGCGAGCAACTGGCCGCCCTGCAGGAACCCGCGCTTTATCCGACAGTATGAAAGACTGGTACGTGTACATGGTTCGTTGTGCCGACGACAGCCTGTATACCGGCATTACCACCGATGTACAGCGTCGCATCAAAGAACATAATTCAAAAACACCTTCTGCCGCCAAATACACCCGCACAAGACAACCGGTCGAACTGGTCTATATCGAACAGCATGATTCCCGTGGCAGCGCCACCTCCCGTGAAATGGAGATAAAAAAACTGTCGAAAAAAGAAAAGTTAAACTTATTAGGCACGATTAACAGCCTTAATTGAAACGATAATTCAGCTGCAGATTAAAAAAATCCCTGTCGGAAAAACCAATAACTGTTGTATTTTCCACTTCATTTAAAGGTATATAAATCAATACGTTTTTAACTGGATAGATCGGTGCTAATTCAGGAAACCGACTCAATTGATCAAGACTAAATAGATTGAAGGTATTTAAAAACGCACAAAAATCAGGCGTAATATGATTTAATTGAGACAGGTAACATACAACTACAAGATCTCAGGAGGTTTATTATGAAAATCATCACCGCCCTCGACTTCTCTGACATTACCCAGAAGGTTCTGCAGCATACCGCTACCCTCTCAACAGCGCTGAATGCAGAGGTTTATCTCATTCACGTGGCTGAACCTCACCCCGACCAGATCGCCTATGATTATGATCCCGCCAGTATCAGTGCGATTGACCCGGCTGAAATCAGAGACAGCATTGCACAACGCTTTCATCAGGAACACCAGAACTTGCAACAGTATGCCGAACAATTAAGGAAGCAGGACATCACTTGCACGGCCCTGATGGTTCAGGGGGAAACAGTGGAATTATTGATTAAGGAATGCGACCGATTAGGTGCTGATTTCATCATGGCCGGCTCTCACGGCAAGGGCATGATCAGTCAGTTATTACTGGGCAGCACCAGCGAAGAGCTTTTGAAAAAATCGAACATACCGGTTTACCTGGTGCCCGCTGACAAACCGTCAAAATAATAGCCGAGGGGGGCGGCTATATCCACCAGGGTTGAACTAATTGAAAACTTTGATACTCAAAACTGGCATACAAACCTGATCCTTACAATAAATATGGAGGAGTATCATGCCCCTGGCTTCAACGTTTTCTGCAATAAACCACCTTTTAAACCTGCTCCAATCCCCCCTGCTGCTTGTGTTTCGGCTTTATGTTGCCTATGTGTTTTTTCTTTCCGGTTTGCAGAAAATCAATAACTGGGAAATGACCCTGACCCTGTTTGAATATGAGTACGCGGTCCCCCTGATACCTTATGAACTGGCCGCTTACCTGGCAACGGCCGGGGAACTGTTTTTACCGGTGGTACTGGTGCTGGGATTCGGCACACGCCTGTTTGCCATCGCCCTGTCAATTCTTAACATCGTCGCCGTGGTGTCCTACTACGATGCGCTGGCCAAAGTCGGCCAGGTAACCCCCCACATTTTCTGGGGTGCCCTGCTGTTAACCAATATCAGCTTTGGCGCCGGTTTCTTTTCGCTCGATCACTGGCTGAAATCCAGGCAGCAGGATTGACAGGGAAAGCTTTTAAGCAGTTGCATCTTCGACCCGGGTCGGCGAAATGACCGTAAGCAGGGAGTTGAGATACATCAATTTATAGTCTCGAATGCGGATAACCTATTAAACAGCCACGGCATTAACAGGTATACTTGTCGGTAACAATAAAGCAGGGAAAACACCATGCCATTGAATGTTTTTAAAACCGTGTTAACGATTACCATGGTTTTGTTTATTAACGGTTGCCAGAACGGCATCCTGGAGAATGTACGCAAGGTTACCTACCCGCCTGATTTTAATTACATCTCGCAGGATAAACTTTCCGATACCATGCATAGTTTTGCCTGGTATACCACGCTGCTGGACAACAGTCTGCGTGAACCCGCAAAAGTAACCCGCGAGCAGCGCCTGTCTGCCATCGACATCCTGAAAAAAATGGAAAAACTGAGCATGCAACTCGGCACCGAGTCACTCACGTCGAATCATGATATCGTATCGTTTAATATCGATGCGTTTCGCCAAAGCATCATTGAAGCACGAGAAGGGCTGCAACAATCACCACCCAATTACTACCTGGCCGGCAGGCTTTCAGGTTATTGCGTGAATTGCCACTCACTCAGGCAATAGCCTGGTCTCGATAACCGATGGCCTGCTCATATAACTGCAGATAAAAGCCGGCACTGCTTTTCCAGGAATGATCCAACGACATGGCGTCAAGCTGAAGTTTTCGCCATGCCTCAGGCTGTTGATAGATGTTTAACGCACGCTGAACTGTCTCCAGCAATGCGC
>JANTFY010000260.1 GCA_024763185.1 Gammaproteobacteria bacterium
TTCAGTGCCATGCGCATCCAGCGAATGGACTTGAAACCCAGGTCGAGCATGAAGGTTCGCGCCAGGCGAATCAGGGTCGGGTCGGTCAGGTTTAAAAACCAGATCGCAATAGCTGAACCCAGACTGCTTCGGCGGTTTTTATTTTTGATTAACAGCGTACGCATGGCGATAGTGACATCGCCAAAATCAATATTGACCGGACAGGGGTTGGCACATTTATGACACACCGTGCAGTGATCCGCCACGTCATTAAGTTCATCAAAATGACGGTTAGACAGTCCTCTGCGGGTTTGCTCTTCGTACAGAAAGGCCTCAATGATCAGGCCGGTGGCCAGAATCTTGTTGCGCGGTGAATACAGCAGGTTGGCACGCGGGATATGGGTCATGCATTCGGGTTTGCATTTACCGCAGCGCAGGCAGTTCTTGATAGAATCATTGATCGCTCCCAGGTCGCTGTATTCCAGGATCAGGGCTTCCTGTTCCAGCAGGCGCAGTGATGGCGTGTAGGCGTTCTGTAACCCGGAATTCTTCAGCAGCTTGCCACGGTTAAATGACTGCTTGGGATCGACCTGTTGTTTGTATTGAGCAAAAGCCTCCAGTTTGCTGTCGTCCAGGTACTGTATCTTGGTCAGTCCGATACCGTGTTCACCGGAGACCACGCCATCCAGTGAGGCGGCCAGCGCCATGATTTCATCCACCACCAGGTCGGCCTGGTGCAGCATCTGGTAATTTTCCGAGTGCACCGGAATGTTGGTGTGCACATTGCCATCACCCGCGTGCATGTGCAGGGCTACAAACAAACGGGATTCCCGGATTTTTTCATGGATACCGGCAATGGCCTCGCGTAGATCGGCATATTCCAGTCCGGAGAAAATTTCATCCAGGGGCTGCTTGATCTGGCGCCGATAACTGATTCGCAAGTCATTTTTCAACAGGCAATCGATGACCCGGTCCTGTGCCAAGACTTCAAAATCCAGTTGCTCGGCAAATGCGGTTGCCGGTGTTTCAAAGTGGCTTAACCATTGATCCCACTGTTGTACCTGGGCAGTTAAACGTGTCAGGGCAAAATCTATTTTCGACTGTTTGAGTTCATCGGCATCTTCCTGTTGCTTAAGCGCTTGTCCTTGTTGTTCAAGATACTCTTTGATCGCCAGACAGATATCAATTTTATTACCGATAGACTGGCGAATATTGATGATTTCGATACCACGGCTGTACTGGCTTAAATTTTCCAGCGGTATCACCACATCTTCATTGATTTTAAACGCATTGGTATGGGCGGAAATGGCAGCCGTGCGTGCACGGTCCGACCAGAATCGTTTGCGCGCAGCTTCACTGACCGCGATAAAACCCTCGGCCTGACGCTGGTTTGCCAGCTCAACAACCTGCGAACAGATCGACGCCAGCAAGTCCTCATCGTCGGAGATAATGTCCGCCAGTAACAACATCCGGGGCTGGTCGGCCCGGTTGGCCTTGGTGCTGTATTGCACCGCCTTGATATAACGGGCATCCAGGTGCTCCAGGCCGGAAAGCTGTACGCCATCGGTGTTATCAATAAAATCCTTGATCTCGACGATGGCGGATACATCCCTGCCAGCATCCTGGTTAAAAAACTCTAAACAAACCGTACGCGTGAATTCGGGTATTTCGTGCAGTACAAACGTGGCTGAGGTAATCAGGCCATCGCAGCCCTCTTTCTGTATGCCAGGCAGGCCGGATAAAAACTTGTCGGTCACATCCTTGCCCAGTCCCGCCTTACGGAAAAGCGCACCGGGAATCTTGAGGATTTCAGGTTCAGCAATGAGCTGGCCGGATTGTCGATCGCGGCGTTTAATCTCGAACTCAACCGTCGGTTGCAGGTGAATCTTGCCCATGTTGTGATTGAGGCGGGTAACTTCCAGCCAGTTGGCATCGGGGGTGACCATTTTCCAGCTGACCAGGTTATCCAGCGTGGTGCCCCAGATAACCGCTTTTTTACCGCCGGCGTTCATGGCGATGTTGCCACCAATGGTGGAGGCATCCTGAGAGGTGGGATCAACCGCAAATGCAAGCTTTCGCTGCCCTGCCTTTTCGGATACACGTTTGGTCACAACCCCGGATTCGGCAAACACGGTGTTAACCACCTGTCCTGAACCGGGCAATTCGGTGCTGACCACCTCGCCCAGTTTTTCCAGTTTTTCCAGGTTGATAACCACCGTATTTTCATACAGGGGGATGGCACCACCGGTATAACCGGTCCCGCCTCCACGGGCAATGATGGTCAGATCGAGCTGAATACAGGCATGCACCAGGTTGGCAATTTCGTCTTCGTGATCCGGGGTTAATACCACCATCGGGTACTCAACACGCCAGTCGGTCGCATCGGTGGTGTGCGAAACCCGTGCAAGCCCACTGAAATCGATATTATCTTTATGCGTAATCCGAACCAGTTTGCGCTGAATACTTTTACGATCACTGGCCAGTTTTTTAAGCCAGCTTTCAAACTCATTGACGGTTTGTCGTGCTGCAGCGAGTAACGCCAATGCCTGCTGGTTGTCATCGGCGCGTTTTTCGATCTGTAACAAGCGATGACACAGGGAACCGATCATTTGTTTCAGGCGCTTATGATTGGCCAGCAGATCATCCTGCAAAAAAGGATTACGCCTTACCACCCAGATATCGCCCAATACCTCGAACAACATGCGCGCAGAACGACCCGTGCGGCGTTCACCGCGAAGTTCATTCAAAACCTCCCACCACTGTTCACCCATCAGGCGATAGACGATCTCCTTGTCGGAAAAAGACGTGTAGTTGTAAGGTATCTCTCGAATTCGTTCAGGCATAAACTCTGGCCGCCAGGATCAAACGAGCATTATAGCGGTAATCTATGCTCGAATATCATCACTATCTTCAATACGATCATCTGATGGCGGGATAATATGAACATCACGTTGCGGAAATGGAATAGCGATATTAGCCTCGCGCAGGGCCGCCTCGATCGCGAAGTTGAAATCGCTTAAAACCGAGAGGCGATTATCCGCACTTTTAATGTAACAACGTAATTCAAAATTCAGTGAATTGTCGCCAAAAGCGGCAAAAAAGACCCAGGGCTTGGGAATTATCGGGCTTTGGGTTATGACCATTTCATGAGCATGGGCGATGTCGAGTAAAATCTTCTTAACCTGTTGGGGATCTGAGCCATAGGCAACACCGATAGGTGCTATCACGCGGGCGATCTTGTCTTTGAACATCCAGTTGGTAACCTGGGTCGAGATCAATTCGGAATTCGGCACTATGACATCCGAACGGTCGAAGGTTTGTATCTGGGTAGAACGGATGCTGATTTTTTTTACATAACCCTGTGTGGGTCCGACCACAATCCAGTCTCCTGTCTTGATCGGACGTTCAAACAACAGAATAATGCCAGAGATAAAGTTATTAACGATGTTCTGTAGGCCAAAACCTATACCCACCGACAGGGCTCCGGCAATCAAGGCGAGATTCGATAACTCCACACCGGCAATGGACAGACCGATCAGCGCAGCAATTGAAATACCGACGTAACCGGAAATGGAGATCATCGATTCCTTGGTGGCCGCATTCATGCGTGAATGTTTGAGCCAGCTTTTGTCCATGCGCCGCTTGATCCAGCCGATCATGGA
>JANTFY010000261.1 GCA_024763185.1 Gammaproteobacteria bacterium
ACCACAAGTAGCAGAACAGGAAGAATGAAGCCTTAAATAACAGCCAATGAATACCATCACCAAGCAGCGTTCCCAGTACGGGGACATCTTGCATTGAATCACCAAAGGGCGACAGCCAACCACCCAGAAACAGCAGCGCAGTTAAGGTCGAAATCAGAATCATGCTCGCGTATTCCGCAAGGAAGAACAGCGCAAACGCCATACCCGAATATTCCACATGGAAACCGGCAACTATCTCAGACTCACCTTCTGCCACATCAAACGGAGCACGATTGGTCTCTGCCACACCAGAAATAAAATACACCAGAAACAGACCAATCAGCGGCCATACAAACCAGTTCTGGATGCCACCATCCTGGGCCCGAACAATCTCTGTCAGGTTCAAACTACCTGCCGCCATCAAAACACCAACCAGCGCAAATCCCATAGCAATCTCATAGGAAACCATCTGGGCACCCACGCGCAAGGCACTCAAAATGGCGTACTTGGAGTTCGAAGCCCAGCCTGCCAGAATAATGCCAAACACATCCAGCGACGTGATCGCCAATACCAGTAACAGACCAGCGTTAACATCGGCCAACACACCACCGTCCCAGAAGGGTATCACCGCCCAAACGGCCAGCGCAGGCGCCAGCGCAAGCATCGGCGCAATAAAAAACACAATTTTGCTCGACCTGGTTGGAGTGATAATCTCCTTGAACATCAATTTGACGGTATCGGCAATTGGCTGCAACCAGCCTTTTGGTCCAACCCGGTTTGGCCCCATTCGAACCTGCATATACCCGATAATTTTACGCTCGGCAAAGGTCGTGTAAGCAACCGCCAGAATCAAAGGCAAAAGGATAGCGATGATCTTTAGCATGATCACAATCAGGGTGGTTAAACCCTCGGGCAAATAGCCATTTAAAAATGTAGTTAAAGTATCCAAGCCTTTTCCATTAATCTGTCTGTTTTATTTCACTGTTTAAACCGCTACTTCAATTTCACCAAACGCTGAACCAAGCAGGCTGCTAGATTGTGTTCCCGCAGCCAATACGGCACAGCCTTCACAAATCGAATCATTCACAAGCAATGACATAACAACCGTATCGTCGCCCTGCGTTACCTTTATCTTCTGGTCTGCCTCCAGACTATCCAGCAAACCTAAACGCTCAATTTCCTTGCTGTTTAACTGTATTGAATCCTGCTCCGGGGCACTTTTTTGTAGCGCTTTGGCGCGACGAACCAGGGAATCTCCCGAGAACTCGCCCACTTCTCCGATTCGTTGCAGTTTTCCTGCAGGCACATTATCCGGGCGCGTATAGATCCCTGAAACTTCAAAATCGTTGCTTACCGGAGTTACAGCATCGCAAGCCAGTTTCAATTCGTTCCGCACATCTTTTGAACTGACGTAATCAAATCCTTCTACGCCGAGCTTATTCCCCAGTACCCGAAGTATTTTCCAGGCAGGACGGGCTTCGGCAAAACTTTTGGAGGCCGCCTGAAAGCTTTGCCAGCGCCCTTCGGTATTTACATAGGTACCCGATGTTTCTGAAAAAGCAGCACTGGGTAAAATAATATCGGCAAATGACAGGGTATTTCCGGACGCATATGGCGTGATTGCTATGACACACTCGGACTCATCCATGGATTTTCTTGCCTGCTGCGGATTATCGCAGTCATATTCGGGTTCCACATCGAGGAACACATACACTTTTTTTGTCTTATCCAGCATTTCACTAACATGCTCACCCGGTACATCCACACGTCCACCCGCTTCCACGCGATGTGGAACCGCTCCTGCGAGCCAGGCGCCTGCCGTGTTCGCGGCATCCGCTAGATAACCCAGCTTGGCCCCCGTGTTTTCTGCAATCAATGCGGCCAGTGCTCGCAACGTTGAATAAGCAGGAGACTGGACTGACAGATTTCCCAGCAAAATAGCCGCATTGTTTGCATCCGAAAGGGACTTGACCATTTCCTTATCGGTGTCCGACACTTTGAGACCCTTGAATAATTCACTCAGACCGGCGGGTGTTTTTATTTTCTTTGCCACGGTACTTGCCTTGGCCACCTTGGCCAGGGTATCAACCATGTCTGCCGGTATCGGCAGGGTATGATGAACAACCTCATAGTTAAACGCTAGCTCACGAGGATTTATGCACATCACATTGGCACCTTTCAGTGCTGCTTTACGAATACGATGATTGATCATCGGCTGGTCCTGACGTACATTTGAGCCGATCAATAAAAAAGCATCCTGGTTTTCCAGTTCTGCGATTTCCATTCCAAGCCAGGGGAATAAACCTGCACTGTCCTGTTCATTAAAATCAGTTTGCCGCAAACGATGGTCAATATTATTGACACCAATGGCACGCATCGCTTTCTGCAACAAATAAAGTTCTTCGAGTGTTGCCCGGGGAGATGCGAGCACACCAACATCAGTAGGGCTGACAGCTTTTAAACTATCCGCAACTGCATCCAGGGCTACTCCCCAGTCAACTTTCTTCCAGCTACCATTTTGCTTGATCATGGGTGACTCTACACGATCTTCTGCGTATACACCCTGATAACTGAACCGGTCGCGGTCTGAAATCCAGCACTCATTGATGGCTTCGTTCTCACCCGCTACCACGCGTACCAGTTTTTTCTTGAAGGTATGCAAATTAATACTGGAACCCACGCTATCGTGTGATGCAACCCCCGATGCCTGGACCATTTCCCAGGCACGCGAGTGGTAACGTGAAGGCTTGGCCGTGAGCGCACCCACCGGACAGATATCAATGATATTTCCGGACAACTCGGACGACAGACTTTTTTCGACGAAGGTACCAATCTCCATACGATCACCACGCCCCGTAGCACCCAGTTCGCGCATTCCGGCAATTTCTTCGCCAAAGCGTACACAACGGGTACACTGGATACAACGCGTCATTTCGGTTGCTACCAGTTCCCCAATATCTTTATCTGCTACCACACGCTTCACTTCGTGATAATCAGATGAACTGCCACCAAAGCCCATCGACAGGTCTTGCAGTTCACATTCACCACCCTGGTCACAGATTGGACAATCAAGTGGGTGGTTTATCAGCAAAAACTCCATCGTATCTTTTTGTGCAGCCAGGGCCTTTTCTGAACGTGTCCAGACTTTCATCCCCTCATTCACAGGAGTAGCGCAGGCCGGCATCGGCTTCGGCGCCTTTTCAACTTCAACCAGGCACATACGGCAGTTAGCAGCAACCGAGAGTTTCTTGTGGTAACAAAAACGTGGAATATGAATATCCGCTTCATCCGCCACATCAATCAACATTGAACCCGCATCAACTTCCAGCTCTTTGTCATTGATGGAGATTTTAATTTTTTTATTGTTGGCTACGTCGCTCATTTCATGTCCACCATTGAGCAACCATTTTCAACGTAGTATACAAATTCTTCCCTGAAATTTTGCACAAAACTCCAGACCGGCATCGCCGCCGCGTCACCCAGGGCACATATCGTACGTCCTTCAATTTTGTGTGCAACCTCATCCAGACGGTCAATGTCTTCGAGCTTACCCTTACCCTCAACAATGCGGGTCAACATGCGATACAACCAGCCAGTACCCTCTCGACAAGGCGTACACTGACCACAGGATTCGGAAAAATAAAAAC
>JANTFY010000262.1 GCA_024763185.1 Gammaproteobacteria bacterium
GATGGAATCCAATTGAGTAATACTTCCGGGTTGAAATCGCCATTTTGATACCCATTTAGTTCTGACACATGAACAAACAGAGGCGCATATGTCTGAATCGGAAAACACTCCACTTTTAAGCGAAAGCAGCCCCCAACTGGTGCCGGTTCTACCCCTGCGCGATGTCGTTGTTTACCCTCATATGGTAATCCCGCTGTTCGTCGGTAGAGAAAAATCGATAGAAGCACTGGATGCCGCCATGCAGGACAATAAAAAAATATTGTTGCTGGCACAAAAAAATGCAGAAGTTGATGACCCTGCCCAGGAAGATCTTTATACCATAGGTACACTCTCGACTATTCTGCAAATGCTGAAACTACCTGACGGTACCATCAAGGTGCTGGTTGAAGGTGGCGAACGCGTCATTGCTGACAGCCTACTGGAAACCAACGGTTATTTCTCGGCCTCCATTCAATTCCTTGAAAAAACTTCTGCCATCGATGAAAAGGAAGCCGAAGTGCTGGTGCGTTCTGTACTGAATTTGTTTGACCAATACGTCAAGCTGAATAAAAAAGTACCGCCTGAAATCTTGACCTCTTTATCGGGTATCGATGACCCCAGTCGTCTGGCCGATACCATTTCAGCCCATATGTCGCTGAAACTGGATGAAAAACAGGAAATCCTGGAGATTCGTGAACCACGTCAACGCCTTGAGCACATCATGAGCAAGATCGAGGGTGAAATTGACCTGATGCATATCGAGAAACGCATTCGAGGACGAGTCAAACAGCAAATGGAAAAAAGCCAGCGCGAGTATTATCTGAATGAGCAGATGAAAGCTATTCAGAAAGAACTCGGTGAAATGGATGATGCACCCAATGAAGTGGAAGACCTGCAAAACAAGATTGAACAGTCAGGGATGTCCAAAGAGGCGCGCGAAAAGGCAGACTCTGAGTTAAATAAATTGAAGATGATGTCGCCCATGTCTGCAGAAGCAACCGTGGTGCGCAATTATATCGATTGGCTGGTGAGTGTGCCTTGGAAGAAAAAGTCCAAGATACGCCGTGACCTGGCCCAAGCCGAAAACGTGCTGGAAGAAGATCATTACGGTTTGGAAAAGGTTAAGGAACGTATTCTCGAATACCTCGCGGTGCAACAGCGTGTACGCAAGTTAAAAGGTCCTATTCTGTGCCTGGTGGGGCCTCCGGGTGTGGGTAAAACCTCACTGGGCCGCTCAATCGCCCGGGCTACAAACCGCAAGTTCATCCGCATGTCGCTGGGTGGTGTTCGTGATGAATCCGAGATTCGTGGGCACCGTCGTACCTATATCGGCTCCATGCCGGGCAAGATTATTCAAAACCTGTCCAAGATCAAGGTCAGGAATCCATTGTTCCTGTTGGATGAAATCGACAAGATGGCGATGGATTTTCGCGGTGATCCGGCCTCTGCATTGTTAGAGGTGCTGGATCCAGAGCAAAACAACACTTTCAATGACCATTATATGGAAGTGGATTTCGATCTGTCCGATGTCATGTTTGTGGCCACGTCCAACTCGATGAATATTCCGGGTCCTTTGCTGGATCGCATGGAGGTTATTCGTATACCCGGATACACCGAAGATGAAAAACTGAATATTGCGATTAAATACCTGATTCCCAAGCAAATCAAGGAAAATGGCTTGAAAGACAAGGAAATTTCAATCAGTGAAAGCGGCGTGCGTGAAATTATTCAACGCTACACACGTGAAGCGGGTGTTCGGGGCCTGGAGCGCGAAATATCAAAGATTTGTCGTAAAGTGGTTAAGGATATCCTGTTAAAACCCACGGATAAAAAAATCACCATCAGCTCACGTAACATTGAAAAATACCTGGGCGTCAAGCGATTCCGTTTTGGCTCGGCCGAGGAAAAGGACCAGGTGGGTCAGGTAACCGGTCTTGCCTGGACTGAAGTGGGTGGTGAGTTATTAACCATTGAGTCGGCTGTGGTGGCCGGTAAGGGCAAGTTTAATTATACCGGTCAACTTGGCGATGTGATGAAGGAATCGATTCAGGCAGCACTGACCGTGGTCAGAAGTCGCTCAAAAATTCTGGGTATAAAATCCGATTTTAATGAAACCCAGGATATTCACATTCATGTGCCGGAAGGAGCTACTCCTAAAGATGGTCCGAGTGCGGGTATTGCAATGTGTACAGCGCTGGTTTCTGCGTTAACCGAAATTCCGGTTAAGGCCGAAGTGGCAATGACCGGTGAGATCACCCTGCGCGGTGAAGTACTACCGATCGGCGGTCTTAAGGAAAAACTGCTAGCTGCTCACCGTGGTGGTATTACAACGGCTATCATACCGTCAGAAAATGAAAAGGATCTGGTTGATATTCCAAAAAATATAAAGGATAAAATAAAAATCATCCCAGTCAGATGGATTGACCAGGTGCTGGAAATCGCCCTGGCTCATACTCCCACACCGCTGGACATGGATGAAAATGAAGCGCCCGAAGAATCAAAAGTCAAGACGAAATCGAAAAAATCTTCTGGCCTGAGAGCACATTAATTTGACTGTTGTCCAGGATTACGGACTAACTTCAAACTTTTTGTTATTTTCATTGATTTTCGGTTGACCCTACAGGCCGCTATTGGTATAAATTCGCGTCTCTAGGGGGTTGGGGTTACAGGCGCTTTGTGTCAGGGGTCCTTGGCATTAATTGGCAAGATTAATTTCCCAGCCATATCCTTATAAAAAGGCAACATAATTTAAATTAACTAATGGATAAAACGAATGAATAAATCTGAACTTGTCGATGCAGTGGCCAGTGCCGCAGATCTTAGTAAAGCAGACTCAGCTCGCGCTGTTGACGGTGTAATCGCCGCAGTAACTGAGGCCCTTAAATCAGGTGATCAGGTCACTGTGGTTGGCTTTGGTACTTTTCTAGTGCGTAAGCGTGAAGCTCGTACAGGTCGTAACCCTCGCACTGGTGAAACTATCCAGATTGCAGCTTCAAACGTACCTGCATTTAAAGCTGGTAAAGCTTTAAAAGACGCTGTAAACTAGCGCGCCTTCGAAACACTGGGTGCTTAGCTCAGCTGGGAGAGCATCGCCCTTACAAGGCGAGGGTCGCAGGTTCGATCCCTGCAGCACCCACCAGTTTTCATATTAGGAGTGGTAGTTCAGTTGGTTAGAATACCGGCCTGTCACGCCGGGGGTCGCGGGTTCGAGTCCCGTCCACTCCGCCATTCAATAAAGCGTTCCATCTGGAACGCTTTTATTTTAAATCAGATCTCTATTTTCCGTTCCCAAATTCTGATGAACTCAACCATCTAAAAACTCATCATGTTACAGAGCATTCGAGATAAAACTTCCGGCTGGATCGCCTACCTCATTATAGGTCTCATCAGTATCCCTTTTGCATTATGGGGTATCAATTCCTACCTCGGCGGTGGAGAGCAGCAGCCTGCCGCTGTAGTCAATGGGAAAGAAATAACCCAACGTCAGCTTGATTATGCTTATGCGCGTTATCGTGAACGTCTGAGTTCCATGTTTGGAGGAAGCCTACCTTCTGCCTTTAACGATGAGGTGATGTTAAAAGAGCAGGTGTTGACCCAGTTAATAGAAGAGCAGGTGTTACTGGGTTAC
>JANTFY010000263.1 GCA_024763185.1 Gammaproteobacteria bacterium
GCACTGCGCCCTTGTTGTTCGGCTTTTTTCGCAAGCTTGATGGCTTGGTTCGTTTTACCTTCCTTGGCCAGTTTTTTGGCCTGCCCAATCATCTTGGCGGTATCGCGCCATTCATAGCCGACCTGGGCGGCAGCTTTTTGTGCAGCTTCGGCAGCTGAGATAGCTTTGTCGGCCGATGCAAATGCTGAGGTAGAAAGAAACATCGCGCAGATACTTATAAAAAGGTTCTTTTTTAAACTCATTTGAAATCCTCGTTATGGTTATTTGTAATGTATTGTTATAAGTGTTACGTCTGCTAGACGAATCGATATTTATAATTATTCCATTCATTACCCGGTTTACCCTGTCGAGGTCAATAACATATAATCCCGCTTTGAAAATTACCTGCCCGGAGAGATTATGCGAATTAGTCAGGAAGCCCTTACCTTTGATGATGTTCTACTGGTACCGGCAAAATCAGAAGTATTGCCCAACGACGCCGATCTAAAAACCAAACTGACTCAGGGTATTGAACTGAATATCCCGCTGGTTTCTGCGGCCATGGATACGGTCACCGAGTCCGGCCTGGCCATCGCCATTGCCCAGGAAGGTGGGTTGGGTATCGTGCATAAAAACCTTTCTGCCGCTCAACAGGCCCAACAGGTATCAAAAGTTAAAAAATTCGAAAGCGGGGTGATCAAGGACCCTATCAGCATCAGTCCGGATACGATGATCCGCGATGTCATTGAGTCCCAGAATACTAACAATATTTCGGGCTTCCCGGTCATAGGATCAGAAGGTCTGGTGGGCATAGTCACCCGTCGAGATGTACGTTTTGAAACCAACCTGGATCAACCAGTGTCTTCAGTGATGACACCCAAGGATCGCCTGGTCACCGTCAAGGAGGGGGCTTCAAAAGAAGAGGTGCTGGAACTGCTTCATCGGCATCGTATTGAGCGCCTGCTGGTGGTGGATGACAACTTCAAACTGAAGGGCATGATCACGGTGAAAGATATTACCAAGTCTACGGTTTTCCCGCTGGCCTGTAAGGACGACCAGGGTCGTTTACGCGTGGGCGCTGCGGTTGGCACCGGCGCTGATACCGAAGAGCGTGTCGAAGCACTGGTGAATGCCGATGTCGATGTTATCGTTGTGGACACGGCGCATGGGCACTCCAGGGGCGTTATCGATCGCGTGGCCTGGGTCAAGAAAAACTTTCCCCAGGTACAGGTTATTGGTGGCAATATTGCCACGGCTCATGCAGCACGTGACCTGGTGGATGCCGGTGCCGATGCGGTCAAGGTGGGTATAGGTCCGGGCTCGATCTGCACCACTCGAATTGTTGCCGGTGTCGGTGTACCGCAGATTTCTGCGATCAGTAACGTGGCGCTGGCCTTGAAAGATACCGGTATCCCCTGCATTGCGGACGGCGGTATTCGTTTTTCCGGGGATGTATCCAAGGCTCTGGTGGCGGGTGCCCACTGCGTCATGATCGGCAGCATGTTTGCCGGTACCGAAGAGGCACCGGGTGAAGTAGAACTCTACCAGGGTCGCTCTTACAAATCTTACCGTGGCATGGGTTCATTGGGCGCCATGCAAAAAGGTTCCAGTGACCGTTACTTCCAGTCAGAAAGTGAAGCAGAAAAACTGGTGCCGGAGGGTATCGAGGGACGCGTTCCCTACAAAGGGCCCTTATCCGGAATAGTTCATCAATTATTGGGTGGTGTTCGTTCCAGCATGGGTTACGTGGGCTGTGCAAATATTGATGATTTACGCACCAAGCCCGAATTTGTCAGGGTGACCGGTGCCGGCATGAAAGAATCGCATGTGCATGATGTCACCATTACCAAAGAAGCACCGAATTACCGGGTGTAGAGGCTGATGACTTTATCGCATGACCTGCACGATGACAGGATTCTGATACTCGATTTTGGCTCGCAGTACACCCAGTTGATTGCCAGGCGGGTTCGTGAACAGGGTGTTTATTGTGAGATTTACCCATGGGATATCGACTTTGATCGAATCAGCTCATTCATGCCCAGGGGAATTATCCTGTCCGGTGGACCTGAATCCACCCTGGGTAATGAAACCCCCGAAGCGCCGATGCACATACTGGATTTAAATATCCCAATCCTGGGTATTTGTTACGGCATGCAAACCCTGGCCAAACAACTTGGCGGCAAGGTAGAAAATGTCGGCAAAAGTGAGTTCGGTTATGCCCAGGTTAGGGCTCGCGGTCATACCGAGTTACTCAGGGATATCCAGGATCATGTGACCTCAGAAGGCCATGGCATGCTCGATGTATGGATGTCGCATGGTGACCGCGTGGCAGAAATGCCCGAAGGTTTTAAACTGATGTGCACCACGGACTCTGCCCCGATTGCCGGCATGGCCGACGAACAACGCAAAATCTATGGCCTGCAATTCCACCCCGAAGTCACGCACACGCTGCAGGGTTCCGTCATACTGGGTCGTTTCATTCACCAAATATGTGGTTGTGGATCGGACTGGACCGCAGAAAATATCATAGAAAACAGTATCAAGCAGGTACAAAAACAAGTCGGTGACGGCCATGTGATACTGGGTCTTTCCGGAGGTGTTGATTCTTCGGTGGTTGCTGCCCTGTTACACAAGGCGATCGGCGATCAGCTAACTTGTATCTTTGTTGATAACGGCCTGCTGCGTTATCAGGAAGGCGACCAGGTTATGGATACGTTTGCCGAGCATATGGGGGTCAAAGTCATCAGGGTTGACGCCGAGCAGCGTTTTCTTGATCGCTTGGCCGGCGTTAGCGACCCTGAACAGAAACGCAAAATTATCGGTAACCTGTTTATTGAAATCTTTGAAGAAGAGGCGGCCAAGCAAAAAGATGCCAAATGGCTGGCCCAGGGAACCATCTATCCCGATGTTATCGAATCGGCAGGTGCTGCCACCGGCAAGGCCCACCTGATCAAGTCGCATCATAACGTCGGCGGTCTGCCGGAAGACATGACACTGGAATTGGTAGAGCCGCTGCGCGAACTGTTCAAGGATGAAGTTAGAAAAATTGGTGTGGAACTCGGTTTGCCACATAACATGGTGTATCGCCATCCATTCCCCGGGCCGGGTCTGGGTGTGCGCATCCTGGGCGAAGTCAAAAAGGAATATGCGGACCTGTTACGCCAGGCTGACCACATTTTTATCGAGGAGCTGTGGAAGCACGAACTCTACGAAAAGACCTCCCAGGCTTTTACCGTATTCCTGCCGGTGAAATCGGTCGGGGTCACAGGCGATGGCAGACGTTACGATTACGTGGTCGCTTTACGAGCCGTGGAAACCATCGATTTCATGACCGCGCGCTGGGCACATTTACCCTATGAATTCCTCGATCACGTCTCGCGTCGCATCATGAACGAAATCTCCGGCATCGCCCGTGTTACCTACGATATATCGGGTAAACCGCCCGGAACCATCGAGTGGGAGTGACCAGGATTTGTAACATATTGATTTATAAGAAATTAATCAATCCAATTGATAATGCAGTCTACATCATCAATGGTATATTTCATGGTATTTATTGCGTGTAGCAGGGCAGGGCGCATCGATACCATGAGCGGAAAATGGATGCCAGCATGGTATCA
>JANTFY010000264.1 GCA_024763185.1 Gammaproteobacteria bacterium
TATCCATCGTGATCCCCAGTCTGCGGCCCTGGCACAGTCAATTAATTCGCGCGCTTTTACTCTCGGCAATAATATTGTTTTTGCAGCGGGGGAATACAAACCGGAATCACACGACGGCCGTAAATTGTTCGCCCATGAGCTGTCTCATGTTCTACAGCAAAATAACAGTGAACAGATGATAAGACGCTATACTGCGGCCGAAATGACAACCTGCCCCTGCCTCGACTGGACTCTGCTACGGATGTTCTTAACCGGACGTTCGATGGCCGCTGGCGGAGCTTTGACCGGACGTACTTATGCGATGAGTTTTATGGATCATTTTCTCAATCGCAGTGGTAGCGACCGCTATGTCCCTTTTTCGGAATTCAATGCCGACGCTGGGGGCCAAAGTGCTCGGGATACGGTTGATGGAAATATCCGCAGTCATTTCATCAGTCAGGCCCAGGGCAGGCCCTGCAATGGCAGTGCTACCTCGAACACAAGCGCATCCACGCCAGGACATTTTGACCCTGGTACCGACCTTTTCTACGCTATGGGCGCTTTCAGCTTACGTGCTGAAGCAAGTGGGTCCGTCAGCAAGCAATGTGATGACGAATCCAACTGCGACTCTATTCAGGCCGAGTACCAGACCACCTACCGCGTCAACGATCTGTATGACTGGAAAACCGATCCGGGAGGATGCACTCCGGCTACAGGTGAATCGGGCTGCAGAGCCAACACCAAAACAGTCACGTTGCCGGTGATTGGCCTGATCTGCGACGAATGCCTAAACCGCCTGGTGATTTACGGCTGGGCTGATGAATTCATGGTCAAAGTTAGAGGGCGCGGAGATTTTGAAATCGACAGCCCCTGTAGTATTTCGGCGCCGGACTACAGCAATAGCTCTTATGCCGATAACGCGCGCAATGATCCATGAGCCAGCGAATTTTTATGTTAACCGACCCTAGTGTTTTCATCGACAGACCAGACAAACTGATACCGGAAATCTTATTTCATGGAATTTGAAGGTTTATTATGGATAAATCAATCAGTCATCAATCTACTCACAAAAAAACGGCCCGACCGGCAAAGCCCGTTTCGACAAAACACGCCGCGTCGGTCACGGCACTACTACAGCCCAAACTGAAAATCGGCCGCCAGGATGACCCGTTAGAACGCGAAGCTGACCGCGTAGCTGATCACGTTATCAGCATTCCGCAGACTGAAATCAGCGCATCCGGGATAAATCCGTCAGGCTTAGCACATGCGTCGCATCAAAGTCCTGTCGTCCAGCGTATATGTGCTTCCTGTCAGCGCGACGAGGAATTGATCCACACTAAACCAGGCACAAGCACCGTTCCCGCAACCACCCCTTCACTGGATGCCAGTATTCAGTCGATACAGGGCCAGGGCCATCCCCTGCACAATAGCCAACGTCACTATTTCGAACCGCGCTTTGCAGCAGACTTTTCTGACGTACGTATTCACAATAGCGCGCAGGCCGCGAGTGTTGCCCGCTCGATAAATGCGCGTGCCTTCACGCTGGGATCAAACATTTATTTTGCGACAGGTGAATATAACCAGCAGTCAGTCAGCGGCAAAAGATTGCTGGCCCATGAGTTAACCCATGTCGTGCAACAGAAAGGAAGACCTTCAACCATTCGCCGCGAGGAAGGTGAAAGCGAACAGACAGACCGCATCGATCTTTGTTTCGTACCCATCGGACAGTTCGGCCTGGGGCAGGCGGGAGGCCTGCATGTGGTTTTGAATATTCACCAGGGAAGCCGCGTAACCCGCGCCGAAGTGGATCCCAACAATCACCAGGGTATCGAAGACCCCGCCGCGGCCCACCTGGGACCTGGCCGTGCTGCCGGTCTGCACAGCCATGTTGTAACCGGTCATGGAGCACGTCGTGCAGGGACCTGCCATTCCTTCGCCGTCACCCCCACCCAGTCGTCGAACGCGGTAACCGCGGTCAACAACTACGAAAGCATGGACGTGGTTTACGAACCACCGGGCATCGGTCCCAACAGTAACAGTTTTGGTGAATGGGTACTGCACGAGGCGGGCGTAAACACCGCCACGATCAGTGTCCCGGCCGGGGCGCTGGGCTGGGGCTGGTACCGGGATAATTCATCCGCCCGTTCCTCTCCGCCACGTGTGGCGCGCACCTTCCAGGGTACTGCCGCTGGTTGCTCGCAAAGCCATGGCCAGGTCAGCGGATTCCGCCAGCTGGTGGACCTGGTACGCCGGATTGAAACCCAACTGGTGTCCTGTGGTATGACCGATGTAGGCGACAGACTCAACTTGATGAGGGGTGTTTTCTATGGCACACCGTGGAGCCGGGATTTTGGCACCAGCCAGCAGAGCCATGCACGAAACCAGATGTTCAATGTGTATGCCGGTACCACCCAGCCGAGGAACCCCATCGAATGCCTGGACTGCGGCCTGTTCCTGTCGCTTGGCGCAAGCCAGGATGTGACGGATGGACGGCGTCATGTCGATGTCGGCCATATGATTATCGGCATGGATGCCCGGCGGAGCTATTTACCCAGGACCCTGACCCAACCCATCGGCCAGGTCACTGGCCTCGAGGCCACCACCTGGGCCGGTGATCTTGGTGGTGGCGCGGCACGGCTGGCAATGGCGCGGCGCACACGCCGAGCTGCGCTGGCCACAGAGTTTTTCCGTGGCACCGATTATGGCGGGTCGATAAACCTGGAAGGCGATGTGGCCGCCTACGCCGTGGCGGCATCAGGTGTCAGCACGGGCGATGCTCCGCCACTGGCCATCCCCGTCGGCAGTGGTGTCGCTGATGCGCTCGAACTTTACCTGATCGGTATACCTGCATCACAGGGTACGCAGGCCCAGCCGCGCGGATGGGACTCGCGCTGCTCCACCTTCCTGAGCGCGATGAGAGCCTCCTTCAACAGCTCGGGCGCCATCAGCAATCGCAGTGATGTGCATGATTATCTGGCCGAACAGATTCATGATTTTGGCTGCTGGTATATGTTGACTTACCAGAGCAACAATCCGCTAAGCACACCCCAGATGGTGGAGGCGTCGAGACATATGGAAGGCGCCGCCAACGAAGTGGCCGAGGTTTTCCTGTCCGCACTGGAACGCTGCCACACGGTACCCGGCAGTCCGTTGGCCGCCCATGGTGCAGCGCCGTCTCCGACAGCCATTGGCTCCGAGAGTTGCCACATCGCACTGGCGGGTCCTCAAGCGCAACAGGCAACGGAAAGAGCCCTGGAGGCTGGCGAAGAGCTTCTGGAGCAGGTGCAGCAAAGGGGAGGCGAATTTGTGGATGACGCCGAAGACTGGATTCGAAGACGACAACGCGAGGCGCAACGATGGTGGCGTGAGCAGTAACGAGGCGCTTTGTGTCACGCCTTAAACGTTCAGCTAATCTCCTAACCACCCGGTTTTTAGCGGATCATCATTGCTGCAATTTTGTGCTGAGCCGATCAGGACTTCAGCTTCATTTTCAGTCCCCAGGCGTTGAGCTTGCCGGTATCGCGCCCGGCATTGTCGCTGACAGTAAGCGACCAGTCGCCT
>JANTFY010000265.1 GCA_024763185.1 Gammaproteobacteria bacterium
AATAATGTGTTGTTGATCAACATTGGCGATGAAAGCAGTTACCTGACGATAGTTTCCGGACGACGTTTACTGTTTGACCAGCCGGTCAGATTTGGTTGCCTGCAACTGGTGCAGGAAATCGCCAAAACACTGGATATTTCGCCGCAAAAAGCCAACGCATTGATTCATCAGCATGGTTTGCATGCGGAGTCCGACAATCAACCAGGCAATGGCTCGGCTGGACAGCAAGATGTATCCGCCACGTTACTGGAAATCATTAAACCCAGCATTCTCAAACTGGTTGAAGAGATTAACCGTGTACTGGTTTTTACCGCTTCTGAAACCCATGGCGAACCGCTTAGCCGGGTACTGTTGTTGGGCTGTATTGCAAGATGGCCCGGTGCGCAGAAACTGATGATGTCTTTTCTGGATGTGCAGGTTCCGCAAGTACAGCTTGAATTTAACCAGATTTTTCAGGACGCCGATGACAAAACCGCACGCTGGTCAGAGCATTTACCCGAAATGGCCATCGCCACCGGACTGGCGTTAAGGGGGCTTGAATTTGATGAATGACATCGACCTGGTCCCGGCAGAGTTTCATAAAAAATTGCTGTTTAAAAAGTGGTTCAAAAAAGCCGCTGCGATCCTGATTTTACTGACCGTTGTGATCGTCGCTTCATTTGCATTTTTACATGCGCAGTCAACCCTTCTTAAAGATGAAATTGCGCAATTACAGGCCCAAAAGGCCATTACCAGCAGCCATAGACAACAGCTGGAACAGCTTAACCAGCAAAAAAAGGACCTGAGCCAGCAACTTAAGCTGTTAGCCGGCTTGCGTAGCGGGGCGGCCGCTGAACAGATGTTTATCACGATAGACGAGGCCCTGCCCTCATCCAACGTATGGATTACCGGTTGGAATTTTCGTCGAGCGGGTACACCGGTGGAGAACGTCGACAAGAGTGTCAACACCGGTTATTTCATCGTCATACCGCAGGGTAGCCAGAATAATAACCAGCAAAAGGAAGAAACCTGGAAAATTGAAACCCAGATGAGTATACAGGGGCAATCCATGGATCATGCGGCCCTGTCGGAATTTGTGCTGAACCTGACGCAACAGCAAGAAATTGAAAATGTCAGGGTGGTTAATACGCAACTGTCTGAAATTAATCGCGTAAAACTGGTTAATTTCAATCTTGAAATCGTGGTTTCTTCGTTACGCGGTAAAGGCTGATGAACGACTTTCTCGAACAGGCTGAACCAAGATTCATGGTCATGACGTTAATCACCATTATATTTTTAATCACCACCGTTCAGGTGATGTACTTGCTCTGGCCCCAAATAAAAGCCTACCGCGATCTGGATAACAGTTACCAGGTATTGGTGCAGGCCGCTGACAGCCATGAAGGACTGGAAGAACTGTTGCAAAACACCCGTGATGACGTGAATAAACTGTCATATCAACTGCACGGTGATATGGCCGGCTTGCCAGACAAACAGATGGAATCGTATATTATTGGCCGTTTGCAGAAAATTTCCTGGCAAACTGGCGTCGAACTGGCCAGCGTTATTCCGGGCAAGGGTGAACAGGTGCAGATGTTCCAGGAAACCCTGTTCAATGTCAGAATCAATGCCAGTTACTTCAATTTTTTTGACTGGTTACAAAAAATCAATGATGAGCTGGGTTATATCGTGGTGAAAAAGTTTGAGATTTTGCCGCAGGGTCGACAGGATGAATCGCGACCGAAACTGAAAATCAGCCTGACTCTGGTCTCTTATCGAATGACGAAAGGGTTGTAGTATGCTATCGAGTCGATATTTCTTGGCCCTTTTTATGTTATTGCCGCTAATCTGCCAGGCAGAAGGCCATCTGGTTGAGCTTGAAAAAGACCCCTTCAAACAACCCGATATTTTAAAATACAAACCCCCTGCCTCGAGCCCCAATCAACAGCGACTCGAACCAGAGGAAGTTATCGTGCCACAGTTGAAACTCAGTGCCACGCTGATTTCGGTCACCGAGCCCATGGTAATCGTTAATGACACCCTGGTGCATATTGGCGAAACGATTGAAGACATGAAGCTGATTATCATCGATGAAGGGCGTGCGGTTTTTCGTTTCAAGGGAAAAAACTACGAGTTTACGCTGGATAATGATAACCCTGATACCCGCAAATGACTGACCTGGCTACAAGTTGAAAAAAAAAGACTATAAATAGAATGATGAAATCTATAAAACTTTTTAAGCTCTGCCTGCTGACAAGCCTGTTGCTGTTTTCGCAATCCTTGCGTGCTGACACACTGACCCTGTCCCTGCAGGAAACTGACATTCGCGATGCCATGTTAATGCTGTCTAAACAGGAACGTTTGAATATATTTGTCAGCGATGGGGTCAGCGGCAAGGTTTCGGTGAATATCTACAACATGGAGACGTTGCAGGCCATTCAGTCTATTGCCGAATCGGCCGGATTTGCCGTGGAGCAGCGTGATAACAGTATCTTTATTATTGAACGCGAAGAGGCCGGCAAGTTTCGCCAAAGCAGCCTGACCGAGGTACGTACTTTTAAAGTGCAATATGCAACACCCTCTGAAATAGAAAGCATCGTCAAGGAACATTTATCCGAATTTGGCTCCATAAAAACCTTGACTGATAGCAAATTGATCGTGGTTGAAGACCAGCCGCTGTTCCTGGCCAGGGTGGAAGCGTTGCTCGAGGACATAGACCGCGAACCCAAACAGATTTTGATAGAAGCCAAAATTCTGGAAGTCACTTTAACCGACAATCAGTCTTTTGGCCTGGACTGGACCCGCTTGTTCAGTAGCTCGGATGCGACTGGCACACTCGGTACCCAGGGCCTGGCAACCACTTCCGCTCCCGGTTTATTTGCCCAGTATAACGACTCCAATGTCGACGTGGTTTTAAACGCACTGAAAGAACGTGGCCGTTTACGCACCCTGTCCACCCCCAAACTGCTGGCAATGGAAGACCGTGAAGCTGAAACGGTGGTGGGTACCCGCATCGGTTTTAAAGTCACCACCACGGTTAACCAGGTCACCTCGGAATCCATCGAGTTTCTTGAAACCGGTATTATTTTAAAGGTTACCCCTTCGGTTGACCGCAACGGCCAGATTCTGCTGGACATCAGACCCGAGGTGAGTGCCGGCACGGTATCCGATGATGGCATACCCTCCAAAACGACAACTCAGGTCTCCACCCGCATGCTGGTACCCGATGGCAAAACGGTGTTTATGGGCGGCCTGATTCGACGCAGTAGCAATAACAGCCGTGAAGGGGTTCCGCTGCTGGGTGATGTACCGGTATTGGGTGCCCTGTTTTCCAACGATTCATCGAATATTTCCACCACGGAAATCGTGGTTTTACTGACGCCTAAAATTATCGATTTTAATGCCACTGAAATCGAACCGCGTTCCCTGACCCAGGTCGATGTGCTGGATCAACTGCTTGAAGATGAGCAGAAAAAAATCGAATCGGAATTGAGTGCCATTCTCAATGAAGATGATTTGACCGATCCTTATGACCCCTA
>JANTFY010000266.1 GCA_024763185.1 Gammaproteobacteria bacterium
CGGGAGCTTGGTGTAGACATTAGCCGTGTTAGCGGTTCGGGTAACAAGGGGCGTATCGTCAAGGAAGATGTGCAGAATTATGTGAAATCCTCGTTGGCTTCTGCAGGTGCTGGTTCAGCCAACGCTGGAGGCCTCTCAATTTCCCCGGCTCCGGCCGTTGACTTCAGTAAATTCGGCGAAGTCGAAAAACAACCACTGAGCCGAATCAAGAAACTGTCGGGCGCGCATCTTCACCGCAGTTGGGTAACTGTACCGCATGTCACGCAATTTGATGAAGCGGATATAACCGAGCTTGAAGCTTTCAGAAAATCTCTGGCTAAAGAGGCGGATAAAAAAGGTGTCAGATTAACGCCCCTGGTTTTTATCATGAAAGCGGTGGTATCGGCGTTGCAGGCCTTTCCCGAATTCAATGCTTCTCTGGATGAAACCGGCGAAAATCTGATTTTGAAAAAGTATTTCAATATTGGTGTGGCGGTGGATACGCCCAATGGTCTGGTTGTGCCGGTTATTAGGGATGTCGATAAAAAAGGCATCTATGAACTGTCTGCGGAACTGGCCGAAACTGCCAGCAAAGCACGTGAAGGTAAATTATCCCCCGCCGATATGCAGGGCGGTTGTTTTTCCATCTCAAGCCTGGGAGGCATTGGTGGTACACAGTTTACGCCTATCGTGAATGCGCCCGAGGTGGCGATTCTGGGTGTGGCTCGCGCCAAAATGCAACCGGTTTACCAGGATGATGGTTCGTTCAAACCCGGTTTAATCTTACCGCTGGCTTTGTCCTATGATCATCGCGTCATCGATGGTGCACAGGGTGCACGATTTACCAATTACTTAAGTCAGCTCGTGGCTGACATCAGAAGGGTGTTACTGTAATCATGAATAAAACAGACCTGTTGGTGCCGGATATCGGCGGTTTTGAAAATGTCGAGGTTATCGAGGTGCATGTATCTGCCGGGGACATGGTGGAAAAGGAAGAAGCCATTATCACCCTCGAGTCGGACAAGGCCACCATGGATATTCCATCTCCATTCAGTGGCAAGTTGACAGAGTTAACCATCAAGGTGGGCGATAAAATTTCCGAGGGTTCAAAACTGGGTGTTATCGAGACCGGTGAGGCAGCTGAATCAACCCAAAGTGATGCCGCTGAAGTGGATTCTACTGTTTCTGAAGCATCGCAAGTCGATGCGGGTCAGGCTGAAAAACATGCTGAAGTGCTGGTACTGGGTGCGGGGCCTGGTGGTTATACCGCGGCATTTCGAGCGGCTGATCTGGGCAAAAAAGTGATACTGGTTGAACGTTATGATTCGCTGGGAGGAGTTTGCCTGAACGTGGGTTGCATACCTTCAAAGGCACTGCTGCATACCGCGCAAATTATTAACGAAGCCGAGCATATGTCAGCCAATGGTGTTAAGTTTGGTAAGCCAAAAATCGAACTTGAAGGCATAAACGGCTTCAAATCCAGGGTGGTGGGTAAGTTAACCGGTGGATTAAAACAACTGGCCAAGCAACGCAAGGTTGAAGTGGTGACCGGGTTGGGGGCGTTTGTATCGGATCATCAGTTGCAGGTGACTCATGGTGAGATTGTCTCTCAAATTTCTTTCGATCATTGCATAATTGCAGCGGGTTCGCAGGCCACGCAAATTCCGTCCTTTCCCAATGATGATGAGCGCCTGATGGATTCTACGGATGCCTTGGCATTGAACGATGTACCCAAAAAACTGCTTATAATTGGTGGCGGCATCATTGGCCTGGAAATGGCGACTGTCTACGATGCACTGGGTTCCGAGGTGACTGTCGTTGAATTTATGGATTCCCTGATACCAGGCTGCGATAAAGACCTGGTGCGTCCGCTGATGAAAACAATCAAACCGCGCTATAAAGAGATTTTGCTGAGTACCAAAGTGTCTGAAATCAGGGCGCAGAAAAACGGATTGAAGGTCAGCTTTGAAGGTAAAAATGCACCCGAAAGTCGACTCTATGACAAGGTATTGGTTGCCGTTGGACGTCGACCCAATGGTTTTAAGATAGGTGCAGAAAATGCCGGAGTACAGGTTGATGAAGCGGGTTTTATCCCGGTAGATTCACAGATGCGTACCAATGTCCCGCATATTTTTGCTATTGGCGACATCGTCGGCCAACCCATGTTGGCACATAAAGCCACTCATGAAGGCAAGGTGGCTGCAGAAGTGATCAGTGGTATGAAGTCTTATTTTGAGCCTATGACCATTCCCTCCGTGGCTTATACGGACCCGGAAGTGGCATGGATGGGGTTAACCGAAAGTGCGGCCAAAGAGCAAGGCATTGAATACGAAAAAGGTGCGTTTCCGTGGGCGGCCAGTGGTCGATCGCTGGGCCTGGATCGCGATGAGGGCATGACCAAGGTCTTGTTCGATAAAAAAAGCAAACGTATTTTAGGTGCTGGCATCGTTGGTCCCAATGCCGGTGAATTGATAGCTGAGGCGGTGCTGGCCCTGGAAATGGGTGCTGATGCCGAGGATATCGGTTTAACCATACATGCTCATCCAACCCTGTCAGAAACTTTCAATTTTGCGGCTGAAATGGCGGAAGGCACTATAACCGATTTGTATATTCCCCGTAAGAAAAGCGGTCATTAAATTAACGATTGGGTAATGGCGCTAAGGAATGTGGCTGCATGTCAACTTTTCCCATTTAGCTAATGGATTAATTTCATTGTAAGCCAATAATTTATTCTATAATCTTGAGGTAAAGTATTAAATAAGCGCTATACTGAATATAGCGTTTACCGAATGACTAATACAGAGTCGCTCATGACAATAAAAAATCGATTGATATCAAATATTCCTCTCCGCCTTTTGGGTTTACTTTTTGTGACTCTCAATTCAATGCCTGTCCAGGCTGAGGTTGAATTGACCGGTATGTATGGGGGCATGTATTTTTCAGAAAGTGAAGATGAGTTTGAGCCAGATACAGGCAGTAAGGTGAAACAAAGTCGTGGCCATATAAAAGGTAAATTCGGTAAGACGCTGAATGAATTCCTTGCTGTGGAAGGTCAGTTAGGCGTGACCACAAGCTCTGATGATAACAAAGGCATCTACACACTGAGTGCCTTTCTGCGTGCTGATAAGGATTTTGGTCAATACAAGATTTATGGGTTATTGGGTTATAGTGGTATCTACGCCTACGAAGATGATTTTGAAGACGTTGATGAATCCAGCGCTTCCTATGGCATTGGATTGGACATTTTTGGCAGTAAAGATATGGCGATTACCATTGAATATGTCAATCTGATCGATACATCCGTGGATGGCGCCGACGCCAATTTTGGCGAAGGCAATTTGAGTTTTGATACCATTGGTATAGGGTTTACCTATTATTTCAGCGATGAAACATCCAGGTTTATTAAAAACCGCGATAAAATTCGCTCCATCAGACAGTAATGTTGGACAAGCTCTGATTTTTGATTAATACAGGCCCGATAGATTAATCGCT
>JANTFY010000267.1 GCA_024763185.1 Gammaproteobacteria bacterium
TCCAGCATGCGCAGGAACAGCCACTGGTTCCACTTGTAATAGTCCGGGTCGCAGGTGGCCAGTTCGCGCTTCCAGTCAATGGCAAAACCCAGCGACTTCAACTGGCTGCGCATGTAATCAATATTGTCGTAGGTCCATTTGGCGGGCGGAACGGCGTTTTGCATCGCGGCATTTTCCGCCGGTAGGCCAAACGCATCCCAGCCCATTGGTTGCAGCACGTTTTTACCCTGCATGCGTTGAAAGCGCGACAACACATCACCGATGGTGTAGTTTCGCACATGCCCCATGTGCAGCTTGCCACTGGGGTAGGGAAACATCGACAGGCAATAGAATTTTTCCTTGTCGGGCTGCTCGCTGGCGATAAAAGATTGCTGCTTATCCCAGTAAATCTGGGCTTCGGATTCGCAGGTTTTGGGATCGTAAGTCTGGTCCATAATGAATTTTATAAGGGCTTAAAGAAAAATCACCGAAGCATACTCCAGAGTGTCGGTAACATAAAGAAAGTTTCCTGCTTAAACGCCGAAGCCTGAACAGGATTCGAAGACAAGTGTTTTCACGCGCGAGGTGAGTTTCGTGGTGAAGTTTTATTTAATAATTTTGGCTTAATAACCATGCCTAGAAAAAGTACGAGGATGAATACAGCAAGCCAGGGCTGGAATTTTGCAAAGGCCAGAAAAGGTGTGGAGCCGGTCCTGCCCTGCAGATCGACGGTTAGGGTCTGCGCCTTGAACTGTTCGGTAGCGTCGATGATGCGCCCCATGTAATCGATAAAGGCACTGCGCCCGGTGTTGGTCGAACGCACCATCGGCCGTCCGCTTTCCAGCGATCGCATCTGCGCGATTTCGAGGTGTTGATGCGGCGCCAGCGAATCGCCAAACCAGGCATCGTTACTGGTATTGACCAGGATATTGGCCTCGGGCAGATCCAGATTGATATCGCGGCTAAAAACATCCTCGTAACAGATCGATACCCCGAGCTTGACGTCTTTAACTGACATTAATGCCTGATCATTGGGACCTGCCGACATGTCAGACATGGGGATCTTGATATAAGCCTTCATGAACGACAACAGATCACGGAATGGGTAATACTCGCCAAAAGGCACCAGGTGGCGCTTATGATAAACGCCCTGGTGATCTCCCAGCATCATCATACTGTTGTAGTATTCACGCTTGATCCAGTCGGAGACGATGATACCGGTCAGCAGGTTGCTGCCGTGTTCGCTGGCCTGCATGGCCATCGGCAATAACACATCGTTTTTTAGGTCTTCCGAGCGACCGGGTATGGCCACTTCCGGCCACACGATAAGCTCACTATCCCAGTGCAACTGGGTGGCATCCCAGTAAATATCCAGTATTTTCTGGCGTTCATCGCGGTCCCATTTCATTTCCTGCGGAATATTACCCTGCACCATGGTGATGGACAGGGGTTCACCCGCTGCCTCTGTCCATTCAAGTTGCTTCAGGCCAAATCCGGCCAAACTGATGAGCACAATCCACAACAGGGGAAACGAATTTTTGGTTTTTTTCCATTGCACCAACAGCAGTGAAATGGCCAGGGAGAGCGCACCAATACCATAAACCCCAATAAGAGGCGCAAAACCGGAAAGCGGGCTATTGATATGGGCATAACCCAGGCTTAACCAGGGAAAGCCGGTCAGTACCCAGCCCTTGAACCATTCCATGGAGAACCATAACAAGGGAAGCGACCAGACTATCCATCTGTTTCTTATACCTTCAACCAGGGCTTGATATAACGCCAGAGCGGCACCGACAAACAGCGACAGCGTGATAATCATTAACAGAGTCAACCCGCCGGCAACCAACGCCGGAGCATGGCCATAGACATGCAGGCTGTTATAGATCCAGTAAACCCCAAAACCGAAATAACCCAGTCCGAAAAACGTTGCCAGCTGAAATGCTTTGGCTGGACGATCAAGTAAGGTCAGTTGGTAAATGAGAACCGCAGGAGACAGGATGCTTATTGGCCAGAAAGAAAAAGGCGCAAATGCCAACGGCATGGTGGCGCCCGCCACTAGAGCAATCAGTCGATGACGCCACATGGTGACTTATTCTGGCAAGCTTTCTTCCAGGTCGGTATCCACAACCTGGTACAGATGAACCTGACGACTGTCGGCGCTTAAAACCCGAAAAGTAAAATGATCGAGTTCAAAGCTGTCGCCACGCGATGGCAGGTGGCCTATTTGACTGAGCAGGAATCCGCCGATGGTTTCCACATCATCATTCTCGAATGATGTCTTGAAATAACGATTAAAATCTTCCAGCGGGGTTAAAGCACGAACGCTGAACCGGTTGGAGCCGTGCTGGCGAATATCCATTTCTTCATCGTCATCGTCGTGTTCATCGTCAATCTTGCCGACAATCTGTTCCAGCACGTCTTCTATGGTCACCAGGCCGGAGACGCCGCCGTATTCATCGACGATCATCGCCATATGACTGCGATTGGCCCTAAACTCCTTGAGTAACATGCTCAACCGTTTACTTTCCGGTATAAAAGTGGCAGGACGGGTGTAATCCTTGATGTCGAAAGTTTCGCTGGCGTCCGCTGAGATTTGCAGCAGGTCCTTGGCCAGTAATACACCTTCCACGTCGTCTTTATCATCATCAATCACCGGAAAACGTGAGTGTCCCGATTCGGTAATAATATTGATGATTTGTGGCAGGGTCAGGGAATTCTCAATAACGGTCATCTGACCGCGCGGGATCATGATGTCACGCACCTGCATGTTGGAAACCTGCAATACGCCTTCGATCATGAACAGTTCGTCCGAACCGATAATCTGATGCTGGTGAAAATTTCTGAGCAATTCGACCAATTGCTCCTGGTTTTCGGGGGCTCCGGAAAAAGCACTGATCAAGCGCTCTAACCACCCCCTGGTCGATCCGCTGGTTTCGGCGTCAGCCATTTATAATATTACTCGTCAGTTTGATAGGGATTAGTGTGGCCCAGCTTGGACAGAATATCAATCTCCAGAGCTTCCATTTCTCCGGCATCCTGCTCTGTTAAGTGGTCATAACCCTGCAGGTGCAACATGCCATGCACCACCATGTGCGCCCAGTGTGCCATTAGCGTTTTGTGCTGCTGGCGGGCCTCCTGCTCCACCACCGGGGCACAGATCACCAGATCACCCAGGCATTGATAATCCAGGTATGCGCAATCCTCGGCCACAAAAGAGAGTACATTGGTCGGTCGATCTTTGCCGCGGTAGGTTTTGTTCAATGCCTGGCTTTCGTCTTCATCAACAATACGGATGGTTTGTTCCAGGTTATCGTAATCCTGCTGCAGGGAGACAGAGACCCACTGCTGAAACTGATTAATATCCGGCACGCCTGATAAACCCGAATCGTTTTGCAGGTCAATCTTTATCGCGTTGTTGCTCATGGCGTTCGTAAGCCCTGACGATATTCTGTACCAGCGGATGGCGCACGACATCT
>JANTFY010000268.1 GCA_024763185.1 Gammaproteobacteria bacterium
TCGACGGGTGCTGGCAGAGGCTGACGGGCCTCGGCGATGATGTTTTTCCCGGCATCGATAACGACTGCACGGCAGCCTGAAGTGCCGAAATCAATGCCAAGATACATGGCTTTTCAGGCGTGGAATCAGGGCAGTATCACCGGTGTGGGTGGCGTCCAGTCCTCGGCCTTGTGTTCGACAATAACCGACGTGTAAATACCACCGCGCACGTTGAACTTGGCGATGATACGCATGAATCGGGGAGAGATAGCGGCTACCAGGTCATCCAGGATCCGGTTGGTTACCGCCTCATGAAAAGCACCTTCATCACGAAACGACCAGGCATAGAGTTTCAAGGATTTTAATTCCACGCATAATTTGTCGGCGATGTACTCTATCTGGATGGTGGCAAAATCCGGCTGTCCGGTCATCGGGCACAGGCAGGTGAATTCGGGCACATCGATGCGAATGGTGAAATCGCGCTCGGGCTTGGGATTATCGAAGGTATCAAGTTGTTTACTGGGTTGTGTACTCATCTGTCGGTCGCTGTAAATTTAGTTTGTTTGGTTTTTGATTTTTCGGTGTCCTTCAAGCAGGGCCTGGTCAACATATTCACCGTATAGCTCCAGGGTGTTGACCCCGAGGATACGTTCACTGACTTCGCGGCCACTGCCATCGACAAACAACAGGGTCGGGGTTAAGGAAGCATCCATTTTGTAGGAAAATTGCGCGGCAGAGGTCGTGCTACCGTCAAAATCCTTGATCGGGTAATGGCTGTCGATCTCCATTTTACGGATCAGCACATAATCATCGTATGCGCCGCTGCGCAGCATGGGTTTGATGATATGTTCTTCCAGCGTACGGCAATAGCCACAGTAAGTGGCGGACATCTCGATAAATATCACCTTTTTTTCCCGCTTGGCCAGGCGCCCGAGAGCCTGCAGGTCATCGATTTCCTTGATCTCGACATAGGGCAGCTTTCCAGCTTCGTTATCGTAATAGGGTTCATCTGTGTCATCCTCATCGTCATATTCATTTTGGTATTCATACGACTGGGCATGAGCCAGCAAGGCAAACAGTAACAGGCTGATCAGGCTAAGAATTTTCAATGTTTTATACCAACATGCTGGACAACGGGCAGTTCATCACGGGTACCCCACTCTCTAAACGAGGCATCATACAGAATCGCTTTTTCGTTGCCTAATATTTCTTGTAACACAAACCAGCTTAAAGAGGCCCGGTGACCGGTATGGCAGTAGAGCACGGTATCCTGATCCGGGTTAATATCCAGCGTGTCCACCAGGGTCTGCAGATTGTTTTTGTCGGCAAACCAGCCGCTGCCATTTTGCGTGAACCAGTCATAAGGTAAAGAGCTGGATGCGGGAATGGCGCCGGGGCGTTCGTCCGGCGCACCGAGGTAAATACCCAGGTGTTCCGCTTTGGAGCGGGTATCGATGATATTCAGTTTTTTGTTTTGATGGATCAGGTCAGCATTGATCTGGTTCGTTTTCATGTGTTTGATTTTATACTCGGTCGGTTTAACCGCCAGCGGCCCGCGCACCAGCGGCAGACGGGCATTGGCATAGGCCAGGATGCCGCCGTTGAGGATGGATTTCTTTTCATGCCCGATCTGTTCCAATGTCCAGTAGATGCGCGTGGCAGAGGCAAGATCATTGGCCGACTGGCCGGAAGCCATTAAAATAATATGGCTGTCGGCAGTGGCGCCGATGTCCGACATCAGTTTTTCCAGGTGTTGCTTGAGCGGCAATTCTTTTTGTAACACGGCGTTTTTCGGCTGACGCCACAGTGCATAATCGGTGTGGCTGGAACCCTTGGCATGGGCATACTCAAATTGGTTTAAGGGGCGTAAATCAACCAGTAGCAGGTCTTTGTTTTCCAGGTTGTCAGCCAGCCACTTGCTATCGATCAGTGCCGTGGAAGCAAAAGCCAGGGATGGTAGCGAAAACAGGAGTAAACCGGTGATGAATTTGAACATGTAAATTTTACCCCTTTAAGAGATTCTTTATTAAAAATTAAGATATAATCCGACGTCTTTTTATTCCAACAGTTCAATATCATCCATTATGCGCCTCAGCCAGATCAAGATTTCCGGTTTCAAATCCTTTGTTGACTCGACCAAAATCCTGTTTCCGCAGAACCTGACCGGTATCGTAGGCCCCAATGGCTGTGGCAAATCCAACGTGATTGATGCAGTACGCTGGGTCATGGGTGAGTCCTCCGCCAAGCACCTGCGCGGCGATTCAATGGAAGATGTCATATTCAGTGGTTCTTCGGCGCGTAAACCGGTGGGCCAGGCCTCGGTGGAGCTGGTGTTTGATAATTCGGATGGCAAGATCACCGGCGAATATGCCAAGTACAACGAAATCTCGGTGAAACGCCTGGTAACCCGGGCCGGCCAGTCCAAGTATTTTTTAAACAACAGCCGTTGCCGACGCCGTGATATTGCCGACATTTTTCTCGGCACCGGCCTTGGACCACGCAGCTATGCCATTATCGAGCAGGGCATGGTGTCGCGTATCATCGACGCCAAGCCGGAAGAGCTGCGCGTTTACCTGGAAGAGGCCGCCGGTATCTCAAAATACAAGGAGCGCCGGCGCGAAACCGAAACCCGGATTCGTCATACCCGCGAGAACCTGGAGCGCCTCAATGACCTGCGCGAAGAGATCGATAAACAACTGGCGCGCCTGAAGCGCCAGTCAAAAACCGCCGAACGTTATAAAACCCTGAAGCAGGAACAGCGTCGTTTCGAGGCCGAGTTACTGTTACTGCAGCGCAATGCCTATAACGAGGAAATCAGTAGCCAGCAGCAAAAACTGGAACAGATCGAAACCGGCCTGCAGTCGGCCATTGCCGAGGTAAGAAAAACCGAAAACCTGATTGAGCAGGGGCACCAGCAACTGACTGCGGCCAATGATGCGCACAACGAAATTCAGGGACGGTTTTATTCGATAGGTGCGGAAATATCCTCACGCGAACAGGAAATCGCGCACCAGAAAAATCTCAGTGAACGCAACCAGCAGGATTTGACCAAAGTCACCCAGGCAGCGGATGAATCGCGCTCCATCATTGCCTCGGATGAGGCCCGGTTAAAACAGCTGGAAACCGAACTGGAACAGATTACCCCACAGCTGGAAAACCTGAGCCAGGCTTATGAAACAGCCCAGCAAAGCCAGATTGATGCGGAAAATCAGATGAACCAGTGGCAGGCGCGCTGGGATGAATTCAATCAACACTATCACCAGTCGCACCAGTCGGTACAGGTTGAAAACAAGGCCATCGAACACATCGAGCGCCAGGTGTTGCAATCGGATCAGCGCATAACGCGGTTGAACAGCGAGAAAGACAGCCTGGACATCCATGCCCATGACCAGAAGATCAGCGAGCTCGATGAGCAAATTAATGCCCATGAACA
>JANTFY010000269.1 GCA_024763185.1 Gammaproteobacteria bacterium
TAGCCGTGCTTAACAAGGAATGCGGTTGTAAATAATAATAATTAGCATTAGTATCCGCCTTGTTGATGATTAAGCTTATCCAGCATTGTCCTGGTTAAAGCAATTTCGCTTGATAGCGGGTCTTGAATGCGTCTTAAGGCGCCACCTCTGTTTGATCAATTGCAGGTATTAACGTCCAGGTGCTTTCGCACCCCTTTTATTTTATGAAAGCATCTTTTGCCAATGTCTGGGGTCGATTATGGTTGCCAAGTATCGTACTGGTTGCACTGCTACTGAGCCTACCGATTTTGACCATCGCCGCTGCAATCTTCGAACCCTCCGCTGAAAACTGGGATCACCTGAAACAAACCGTTTTATCGGAATACCTGACGAATTCCGCTCTGCTTGTCCTTGGTGTCACGGTCGGAACCTTATTGCTGGGAATATCCAGCGCCTGGTTAACGGCGATGTGCCGTTTTCCAGGTAAGACTTATTTTGTCTGGCTGTTGTTGCTGCCACTGGCCATGCCGGCCTATATCATTGCCTATACCTATACCGGCATGTTCGATTTTGCCGGCCCGGTACAAACCTTTATCCGGGATACAACCGGCTGGGGTTATGGTGACTATTACTTTCCGCAGGTGCGCTCCATGGGTGGGGCCATTACCATGTTGTCACTGGTGTTGTATCCCTATGTTTATTTGCTGGCGCGTGCCGCTTTTCTGGAGCAGTCCATCTGCGTTCTCGAAGTCAGTCGTACTTTGGGCTGTGGTGCCTGGTGCAGCTTTTATCGCGTGGCCTTACCGCTGGCGCGACCCGCTATTGTGGCGGGGTTGTCACTGGCGTTGATGGAAACCCTGGCCGATTACGGCACCGTGGCCTATTTTGGCTTGGGGGTTTTTACCACCGGTATCTTTCGTACCTGGTTTGGTCTGGGTGATTCGGTGGCGGCGGCCAAGATGGCGTCTTTGCTGCTGTTTTTTGTGTTTGTATTGATTATGCTGGAACGCGCTTCGCGCAAACGTGCGCAATATCATCACACCAGTAACAAGTACTCCAGGCTTCCAGAGTACCCGTTGCGTGGTCTCAAGGCGTTTGCGGCTTTTGTGGTGTGCCTGGTGCCTGTTATCTTTGGATTCCTGCTGCCGGCTGGCCAGTTATCACTGTGGGCCGTTGAAACCTATCAGGATATGGTGGACGAGAGTTTTATTGAACTGACCTTGAATACGGTTTTACTGGGGCTGTCGGCCGCTTTACTTTCGGTGGTGCTGGCTTTATTTCTGGCCTATGGGCGGCGCCTGTTACCCGGTAAGACGGTGATGGCTTCAATTCGCGTGGCGGCGGTGGGTTATGCGATACCGGGTACCGTAATTGCCGTGGGTATCATTATTCCTTTTGCCTGGCTGGATACGGCGATTGATGGCTGGATGCGTTCCCATTTTGATAAATCGACCGGATTGATTTTCAGCGGTACCCTGTTTGCGTTGATGTTCGCCTACCTGGTTCGTTTCCTGGCGGTGAGTTTGCAAACCGTGGAATCGGGGCTGGGCAAGATTAAACCGTCGATGGATGATGCCGCCCGTTCACTGGGATACCGCCCACGCCAATCACTGTTTAAAATTCACATCCCCTTGATGAAAGGTTCTGTATTAACCGCGTTGTTGATCGTTTTTGTCGATGTCATGAAAGAATTGCCGGCGACTTTGATTCTACGGCCGTTTGATTTCAATACCCTGGCGGTGCGAGCCTTTGAACTGGCCTCGGACGAACGCCTGGCGGATTCATCGACAGCGGCCTTGATGATTGTGCTGGTGGGTTTACTACCAGTCATCTATTTAAGTAAAACCATTTCGCGTTCCAGAGCCGGTCAACCCTAGAGAAGTCCATGAACAGATTACAGGTTAATAATATCGATGTCAGTTATACCAGCAAACCGGTCGTGTACGAGCTGAGTTTCAGCCTGGGCGAGGGCAAAATCGGCAGCCTGCTGGGTCCTAGTGGCTGCGGCAAAACGACCGTGTTGCGGGCGATCGCCGGATTCGAAAGAGTGGGTAATGGCGAGATCAGGATAAATGATAAAGTCGTTAGCGACCGAAAACATTCCCTGCCTCCCGAACAGCGAAAGATCGGCATGGTATTCCAGGATTTTGCATTATTTCCGCATCTCAACGTGGCCGATAATATTCGTTTTGGCATTAAGTCGTGGTCGTATAAGGAGCAGCAGGCACGCATTCATGAATTACTCGCCATGATCGGTTTACCGACATTGGCCATGGCCTACCCGCATCAATTGTCAGGTGGCCAACAACAGCGTATTGCGCTGGCCCGGGCCATGGCGCCTAAACCGGAAATTCTGTTACTGGATGAACCGTTTTCCAGCCTGGATGTTGAATTGCGTGAACAGTTGGCGCGTGAAGTCCGGCAAATTTTAAAGCAGGAAAACATTACCGCGATCCTGGTTACCCATGACCAGCACGAGGCCTTTGCGATGGCCGACGAAATCTGTGTCATGCATGAAGGGCGTATTCAGCAGCAAGATTCCGCCTATAACCTATACCACAAACCGATCAATCACTTTGTGGCCGATTTCATTGGCGAAGGGGTGATCGTGCCCGGCATGGTGGTTGGTGGCAACATGGTGAATACTGAGCTGGGTAATATTCAAGGCCTGGTACCTGAAGGATGCAAACCGGGATGCCAGGTTGACGTATTGATCCGACCGGATGATATCGTACACGATGACGATGCCGAGGAAACCGGCATCGTGGTGGAACGGGCTTTTCGTGGCTCTGACTTTCTGTATACCCTGCGCATGCCCAGTGGCGTTGAAGTGTTAAGCCTGGTTCCCAGTCACCATGACCATGCCATCAATGAAAAAATAGGCATCCATCTCAAGTTTGATCACCTGGTGGTTTTCCCGAGGGCTGAACAGGGTTAGGCCGAGCCTTCGTAAAAAAACAAATGGTTCGTGCCGTTTAGGTCGCGACTCTAACGCCAGCCAGCGCGATCCATGAGTTTTACCGCTTTGCCATTGTTTTCACCCAGCCGGGTCAGGTTCAGGCTGTCGGCCCTGAAGGTACCGAAAGATTTCAGGGTGTCGGAGGTTTTCACACCAGGTACCACTGGGTATTCGTTATTCACCTCGGCATACCAGGCCTGGGATTCATCAGTCACCAGAAATTCAAGCAGGCGTTCAGCCGCTTTGTGGTGTTTGGCATGACGGGTTATGCCGGCACCACTGACGTTCACATGGGCACCACGATCTCCTTCAGCCTGATTGGGCCAGAATACCGCCAGCTTTTCAGCGATGGCGCGGTCCTTTTCCTTTTTACTGTTGGCCAGACGCCCCAGATAATAGGTATTAGCAAGCGCGATGTCACACAAACCGGCTGCCACGGCTTTTAGCTGGTCGGTATCGCC
>JANTFY010000270.1 GCA_024763185.1 Gammaproteobacteria bacterium
TCACTCCCATTCCAATTCGGTAAACACCTTCAACGCATTACGCCCCGACAGGGTGTCATAATTGAATAAATAGCTATAGGCCGACATATCCACCTGGCTGATATCGCTGGCATCGCCCCCATCATCGAGGAACCTGCCGACTTTTTCACGTAGATCTACCAGATAGTTGTAGGTATCCTTTTCGGCCACATCCAGGCTGACCGGATGACCATGCCCCGGCACCACGATTTTAGGTTTTGATGAAGCCATGGACTCAAAGACTTTCAGCCAGCTTTTACTGTTGGATTGATCACCCACGCCCAACATGCGTTCGACATACACAATATCACCACTGAATACAATCGAGCGGTTTTTCAGTAATACATAGGCATCGCCCGGGGTATGCGCCTGCCCGGCATGAATGATGTTGAAAATCTCACCACCAACGATCAACTCTTTTTGCTGTTCAAACTGTTCATCAGCATATTTTTCTTGGGTGCCGACAAACTTTTCATCACCGATTAACGCGGTCAGTCGACCGATCTGGTCACTCAGTCGCCTTTCATGATCCTCGCGCGCCGCCTTACTGCTGATGATGGTGGCCCCCAGGTCACTGAAATAACTGTTGCCAAACCAGCGATGGTCCTGGCCACCGGTATTGATCACGTATTTAACCGGCTTTTGCGTGACGCTCTGGATTTTTTCATGAATTTTTTTTGCGCCCAGATAGGTTCCACCGGAATCAATCAGCACCACGCCGTCTTTGGTTTCGACAAACCCAAAGGTGGCGTTGTTGCCCAGGTTTTCGGGCGTACGATTGGTCAATGGACCCACGATTGCCCACACCTTGTCAGCAACCGCTACCAGTTTGAGTTCATCGGCATTCAGGCTGAATGCCATCATGCACAGGGACAGGACCAGGTATTTTTTCATTATTTATACCGCTTTATGGTTAACGAAAAAGGGCGTTATGAGTAAACCCGTGTAGATCAAAGGCATAAAAAAAGCCGGACAATGTCCGGCTTTGGATGATTTTGGGATAAAAGCGATTAACTTACAACGCTTTAATCTGGGCATTTAAACGGCTCTTGTGGCGCGCTGCTTTGTTTTTGCTGATCAGGCCATGCTGGGCAGAACGATCCAGAATAGGGGCTGCTTTTTTATAAGCGCTTTCAGCGGCAGGCTTGTCTTTGCTTTCAATAGCGTTGACAACGGCTTTAAGGTACGTACGCATCATTGAGCGACGGCTCGCATTGTGTTGACGACGGCTTTCAGCCTGACGTGCGCGTTTTTTAGCGCCTAATGAATTTGCCAAGAGATTCTCCTGAGTCCTGCAATGAAAAAATAAGGCGCGCATTATCTTTACTTGGCTCCCTGCTGTCAACCGTAAAAATCTGCTCTGATCATGATTTCAATGATAAAATGCGCGCTTTTTAACCAAACTCCGCAAAATACCGGTAAAAATCTTGGGCTCCCTCATAAAATCAACCTTTTCGGTCAGTCTGATGACGCTGCTTTCCCGCATTCTTGGCCTGACCCGCGATATTGTCATCGCCCGCTTCTACTCCGCCGGTATCGAGGCCGATGCCTTTTTCGTGGCTTTCAAGATACCCAATTTTATGCGCCGCCTGTTTGCAGAAGGTGCTTTCTCGCTGGCTTTTGTACCGGTACTGACGGAATACAGGAACAGTAAATCGTTGCAAGACACCCAACAGCTGATCAACCAGGTGGCAGGAACCCTGGGCCTGATCCTGCTGGTTATCGTCACCCTCGGTGTCATTGCCTCACCGGCACTGGTCAGTGTTTTTGCTGCCGGCTTTCTCGATCAGCCGCAAAAATTTGACCTCACCGCCGACATGCTGCGGCTCACCTTCCCCTATATCCTGCTGATTTCGATGACCGCGCTGGCCGGCGGTATTCTTAACAGCTGGAAGCAGTTTGCCGCTCCGGCCTTCACCCCGGTTTTGCTGAACCTGAGCCTGATCGCCTGTGCCATCTGGCTGTCACCACAACTCGATGTGCCGGTTTATGCGCTGGCCTGGGGCGTTTTACTGGCCGGTATTTTACAAATGCTGTTCCAGCTGCCGTTTTTATACAAGCTCGATCTACTACCCAAACCTGTTTGGGGCTGGCGCCAGCCCGGAGTACAGAAAATCATCAAGCTGATGATTCCCGCCCTGTTTGGCTCATCCGTGGCCCAGATCAACCTGTTGTTCGATACCTTTATCGCCTCTTTCCTGGTAACCGGGTCGGTGGCCTGGCTTTATTACGCGGATCGACTGTTGGAATTCCCGCTGGGTGTGTTCGGCATTGCCCTGGCCACGGTCGTGTTGCCCAACTTGTCGGAATCGCATGTCAGACAGGGCAAAAAGCATTTTAATAAAACCCTGAACTGGGCCGTGCAGCTATCGTTAATGATTGCACTGCCGGCAACACTGGGATTGATGTTACTGGCACAACCCATCCTCGCCACCCTGTTTCAATACGGTGCTTTTAATGAGTCGGATACGGTCATGGCCAGCCTGAGCCTGATGGCTTACAGCCTGGGCCTGCCCGCGTTCATCCTGATCAAGATCCTGGCCAATGCCTTTTACTCGCGCCAGGACAGCAAAACCCCGGTACGCATCGGTATCATCGCCATGATCGTCAACATGGTGTTAAACGTGATCTTTGTGCTGTTGTTGCTGAATTTTAGCGAGCTGCCTGCTCACATGGGCCTGGCACTGGCCACCAGCGGCTCCGCCTATTGCAACGCACTTTTGCTGGCGCTGGCTTTACGACGTGATAACTACCTGGACCTGAGCCACGACTTCGTCACCTTGATTTTCAAGATCCTGCTGGCCGTCGCCGGCATGAGCGCGTTGCTCTGGTTGCTGTCCGGTGATATGGGTTTATGGTCTGGCTGGAACGGGTTTGAACGCCTGCTGGAACTGGCCTACCTGATTATTCCGGCCATCTTGTGCTACCTCCTGCTGCTTTGGATAATGGGCATCAGGCGCCACCACCTGGTACACAACTGAAGCATGAAACTGATCCGCGGATTACATAATTTAACCCAGCCCCTGAGCGGCTGCGTTGCCACCATTGGTAATTTTGATGGCCTGCACCTGGGGCATCAGCATGTCATCAACCAGCTCAAGGCCGTGGCTGAAATCAAGGACCTTCCTGCCGTTGTGATAATCTTCGAACCGCAACCGGTCGAGTTTTTTGCACCCGACAAGGCGCCGCGCCGATTGTCACGCCTGCGCGACAAGATCATGCAAATGTCACACCTGGGCATCGACATTCTGCTGTGCCTGGAATTTACCCGTAGCTTTGCCGAATTAACGGCCGCACAGTTTGTCCATGACATTCTGATTCAACGCCTGAATATCAAACACCTGGTGATCGGTGACGATTTTCGCTTTGGCAA
>JANTFY010000271.1 GCA_024763185.1 Gammaproteobacteria bacterium
TACAGATGGTAGCCATGCAGTGCCTGTTGGCTGATACCGCCGTCTGCCTGTGCGGACATCATTATTTCCCGGGCCATCATCGGGGCTGGCTGGTTTTTATGGATATTGATGTCGCCCGCCAGTAATTGCAGCCGGGCATTGGGGTAGCGCGTTCCGCTCTGGTTGTTTAAGGTAATCCAGCTGTCCAGTCTGGCAGACGTTTCCGATGTATCCAGTTGCATGACGTAATCGCTTTGCCAGCTCAAGCCATTGCTCAGGTAGGTCATCTCGACCTGTTGCGTTCCACGGGTCTGCTGTTTCAATAACAGTGACAGGGTGGGGCGGGTGCGCAGGTTGTCCGGCACCTCGTCATACACCAGGTGATAGTACGCATTGTTGTTCAGGCTTTCCAGCCTGCCGTCTTCCATTTTCAGGATGACGCCGCCATTGTTGGACAACAGGGTGCCCTTGCGCCATTCCAGGGTTTCCCCGCTATCCCGGGAACGACGGGCAATTCGTACCGTGTTGCCAATATTCTTTTCAATCAGTGCCTGCGGTGATAACAGGTCAAAATCGTAATTTTGTTCGAGCACATCCAGGCCACTGATGGCAACGGTTTGCGGCATGATCTGCGCCGATACATCGATAATGGCAATCTGCGAACTGGGTGGATTGATATCGATAATACGGCTGTCACGAATCAAGGCCAGGCCGGCGTTATAAACCGTCAGGTTAATCGTTTGCTGATCGGCGAGAGTGGAGCGCACTTCTGTCGCCCCCACCGTATGAAAGCAGAGTAACAGCAGGGTAGAGAATATAACCCGGGTCGAATGATTCATAAGAAATCCCTGTGCTGGAAATAACGGATAGATTAACATAGCAAGAACAAAAACGATCAGGGAGTGCATCATGGATAAAGCAGATCATATCAAGTATCAATCCGGTGGTGATTACGCAGGGGCTGAAGAGCTCATTTACAAGGAATGGTCGTACCTTGAACAAAATAGGGAAAACTTCGAATCCGACAATATAAAAGGCCTGGCGCTGTCCGGTGGCGGCATACGTTCGGCCAGTTTTAACCTGGGTGTACTGCAGGCGCTGGCCAGTCAATCCAAGCTGGAAAAATTCGATTACCTGTCGACCGTTTCCGGTGGTGGATACCTGGGCGGCGCACTGTCCTGGTTGTGGAGCGGCTTGTGGCGAGAAAAAGGCCAGCAGGGCCCCGTGTTTGGTGTCAAGGCCGGTGATTTTCCATTCGCTACCCAGGGGTACAAGTTTAGCGGCAGCGAGACAGAAAAAGAGAGCAACCACCAGCACGCTTCATTGCTGCGTCATCTTCGCCAGCATGGCAAATACCTGACACCCGGTAACGGCATCAATGCGCTGTCCCTGTTCTCGATTATCTTTCGCGGCATCGTCATGGGTTTTATCACCCTGTTGGTTGCGGCCACGTTTACATTCTCATTGTTGTATAGCATGGACCTGTTATCGACCACTCAGGCTACCTCGCATCGCCTGGTAATGCTAGCCTTGCTGCTGCTGGTTGCTTATCTTGTCGTACATGGGCTGTACATGTTCGCTATTGCGCGCAATAAATACAGCAAGGACAGCGAATCCAGTTACCGAACGCGCCGCCGATTTGAAAAGCTGCTGCCTGTTTTTCTGCCCTGGATCTTTATTTTAATCAGTATTGCCACCGTGCACTGGTTTGTGATCAGACTTAATGAACTTGAATCGCTACCCCAAATCGGCAGTATTTCCGCGGCCATCGGGGCCCTGCTGGGTTCCATTTATAAAGAATCAAGGTTCGAAAAAATCCTGAAATTTATTCCACACAAGGCCAAACCTTTCCTGGGTCTGATTTTTATGGTGTTCGGCATCTACGTATTAGCCGACTATATCGTGTTCAAGTTGATAATCGGGGTGGGTGATCTGCATCTTGTTTATAGCGTTGGCGCTTTCCTGGTGTTAATACTCCTTGCGCGCTTTTTGCCAATTAACAACATCTCCATCCATCGTTACTACCGCGACCGCCTGATGGAAACCTTCATGCCGGATGTGGACAAGGTATTAGCGGGGCAGCCAGCGTTTGAAGCCGTCAAGGCCAATGAGACCGGCATCGATAAGCTGGGGCTGGGCGAAAACAACCAGGCGCCTTATCATCTTTTTAATGCCAATGTGATTTTGGTGGAATCCAGAATTTCTAAGTTCCGCGGGCGCGGAGGAGACAATTTCATACTTAGCCCCCTTTATTGCGGCAGTAATGCCACCGGCTGGAGACGTACTGCTGAATTTTGCGATGGCGGCATTACCCTGCCTTCAGCCGTAGCCATCTCGGGCGCAGCGGCTAATCCCAACTCCGGTGTGGCCGGTAAGGGCCTGACCACCAATCCGCTGATATCGATCTTGATGTCGATTTTCAATCTGAGGCTGGGATACTGGGCTTCCAATCCGCATGATGACTTTCAACCGGATCAGGCAAAGCTTCCCAGTTACCTCAAGCCTGGTTTCTGGGAAGTGCTGTTTCGCAACAAAATGAATGAAGAGGCTTCTTTTGTCCAATTATCCGACGGTGGTCATTTCGAGAACCTGGGTCTGTATGAACTGTTCCGCCGCCGCGCCAGGTTTATCGTGGTGAGTGATGCCGGCGCCGATCCGGATTACCAGTTTGGTGATCTGGCCAATGCGATCGAAAAGGCGCGGGTGGATTTCGGCGTCAGTGTTGATCTCGGCAAAGAGGATTTAAATGCGCTGATACCCGCCACGAAACCCGGGCAGACGGATATGGATTACCCACTGGCCGATAAAAGTTACGTGGTGGCCGAGATTGAATACTCTGACCGGGAGAACAGCAAGGGATTACTGGTTTATATAAAAACCACGCTATCGAAAAATATTGGTGCGGATATTCACGGTTATAAACGCGTACATCCTGATTTTCCCGACCAGAGCACGGCTGACCAGTTTTTTGATGAAGTGCAGTTTGAGGCGTATCGTGAGTTGGGCTGGCAAATCGCCCTCGATATGCTGGAAGATGACGAGGTGATGAAAGTCTTTCAATAATACTTCATGATGCCGGTCTGTACCGGCATCATGAACATTCAGCTTAGCCTTCGGCTTCGACCGGTATCAGGGTCAGTTCAACACGACGGTTTAACTGGCGGCCCTGCGCGGTTTTATTATCCGCAATCGGACGCATTTCGCCTCGACCGACGGTCATGACGCGGTCAAAAGGAATACCGCCAGCGTCCATCAGGTAGTTACCCACGCTGGTGGCACGTTGATAGGAGAGCTTCTGGTTATAGGCTTCGGAACCGGTACTGTCGGTATGGCCGGCCACTTCGATCAGGGTCTGGTTGAATTCATTCAAAACCAGTACGACGGAATCGAGCACTTCGTGAAA